>CAJOPP010000377.1 GCA_905236365.1 uncultured Lachnospiraceae bacterium | reverse complement strand
TTTTCATCACGTCATCCATTTTCATTCCAATCCCAATTCCGTTAGGAAGCTTTCCAGAAAAGTTATCATTGACATAAATCTTAAACAACTTGTTTTTAGCAAAGAACATGTTCATTCCTGAAGCCGTCCGAATAATAGTCCATGGTACTGGATTAGAAGCATCTTCATTTGACCATATTTCTGTCACGAACGAATCTCCGTCCTCTTGCAGCATTGAGATTGTATCTTCGATTGTTTGATAGAATTGATGTTTTCCAACACCCTTAAATGGGATTAATGTCTTATTCATTTCTATTTCCTCCGGAAAAATAGTTTTGCATTTTCATTACCATCGGTTTTGTATTCAGATTTAGTCCCGTTTATCACTTTGAATCGACCGCCATTATTGGTGCTGATCTTTACATATGGAACATTTCCATGTCTGGAAGTACCAGGCGATACCAATATTTGTGTAATATTCCGATGCTTATCAGAGTTGCCGACAACAATAGCTTTCGCTTTTGATGTAGCATGCTTTGAAGGACGGATTGTTGTCTCGTAACCCTGTTCATTCAAAGCACCTGCTATTTCTGATGCCGACTTCCCATAAAAGTATTCTCTGTTTTTAGAAATACTTCTTTCGGAAACATGTCCTGTGGAACTAAATAATCCATTTTTAGAAGATGCAAACAACTGGTTATCTAGTTTAAATCTCAAATCACCGTTGGTCCCCTGGAAGAAACCGCTACTTGCTTTCATGCCCATCGCGATATTCCTCCAGTGCCTTAGATGTATCGGAATCAAATGATATATAGTTTTGATGATACTTATTAAGAATATGTCGAGTTGAATCTGTAACATTGCCATTGATAATAATACTTTTAGGCTTTATACGGCGGATCATTTCTTCTAGTCCAGATTCAAACAGTTTTCTGTCTGCCAGTCCTTTGGAACACCCATAGCTGCCTACAGCAACAATTGAGCCTTCTTCAATGCCCTCAAAGCAGAATTCATAACTGGTTTCATCTGTCCAGCGCACATTGATGATCACCTTGTATCCAAGTTCCTGAAGAGCATGCGCCACTACTCTACTTCGGTATACATTCCAAATCTGCCATTCAATCGGCATATCCATATAGAGTGAGTAATCTGGAACAATAACGTAATCGAACCCTACCAACTTTCCAAGGTTGAATCCTCTGGCAAATTCTGTGCCGCGAATCAAGGCATTCCACACACCATATTCTCCGTCAAAAATATAGTCATACACATAGAAGTGCAAGGCGGTTCTCGACGGCAATTCCAGTTTTTTCTTACCAACTTTTTGGTAAGAAAACAGTGATGTCGGTAATTCATCGATATTCGATCTGACCACCGGCATATCGTATTTTCCTTTAGAAAATTGTGCATTCTCAACAAGGAAAGCACCGAAGACATCTTTAATATCGGAAGGTTTCTTCAGACTAGACTTCTTCATTTGTCTAATCCTCCTTAAGACCAACTTAATGGTCTTATTAAGTCAGTCTTCTGAAACTATCCGATATGTAATTCAAGACTAATCGTTAACATGACAGCCTCCTTTCCTCCACACAGTTGTATGGATTTTTACTAGTCGTCATGTTAAAATATCAATACTCTGTTGTTGATCAAACAACATGACGTGCCGGTATTACGCCAATAATGCCGGCGTTTTTATTACAAGGAGTCTATTTCATATGGCTCCGATTGTAATCAAATGCCTTTAGAATTCGATACTCATTATCAGAGAACTTTTCACCATGATAGTTCAATCTGTTTTTTAATCTGTCTAGAGTTATATCTGCATATCCTTCAGTGACATCAAATGCTGACATCACTTCATGAACAGTAAGTATATTTTTCTTAAACAGAAGAATCTGAGGTATATAGAGTTGTCGAGCAAACTCGTCAGCAACTTCCTCCATCCGACTTGTAATCTTCTTCTCGAAAACATGTCCAAATTCAATGTGTCCTAACTCATGAGGAATTGTAAATTTATAACGTAACCAGGGCTTAATATTGTTGTTATAATAAATTTCGCATTTTTTTGATTTCGGATTATACCATGAGAATCCATCTTTATCTTTTTTTCCAAGTAGATAGACTCGATCATCTTCTGGCTCCGCCATAAACGAGTCATAGGACAAAACCAAGTGGCCCATGTCTTTACATAGTTGGATAGGATCAAATCCGAACTCACCTATACAGTGATCTTCGTAAATATCAGCGACCATTTCAACAATAAAATCATCTGAGTTATATTGCATCCTAATCCCCCAAAATCAATTTGATCAGGTCCTTTCTTTCTTCCTCAGTCATTTCGTTGCCACTGCGCGCTAACAAAGCTGAACGGCAAATCTCATAAACAGACCTCTCTTCATCTTTCCCAAGCAGTGTGTACAGTGAGACATCAAGAGCATCAGCGATTTTCATTAAGATTTCAGTGCGCGGCATTTTTTCGCCTGAAAGATATTTAGACATTGCTGCAGGTTTAATGCCCGTCATTTCGCATAAATCCACTTGAGTTTTACCACTTTTTTTCAGAATCTCTTTTACAGTCTCTCCTACGTTGTTCATTCTCCTTTCTGCCTCCTTGTACATATTATATATTTCCATTTAGGAAATTCAAGTCAATAATATGGATATTTGTCGAAAGCAATTAATCCAGTCCTTTTTCCAAGAAAGTTAAGTCAAAAAGATTGATTATGACTGTTTGCTCAGTCGGACCAATGAATTCTTAGTTTTGATTTCAACTTTGGAAATCCACGATTTTCATAAAGCTCACTATGTATCAGATGATTAACAATATTAAACTGGGTGATAAAACTTCATGGCATAAATCCTATTTATTCCACATCGGCTCTCATAGTCCATGCAGCAAACAGCTGCATGATTCTCTTTTTCTCATGCTATAATCATCCGTGACAAAACAGAAAAGATCTTACGTGGTGTCAAAGCATGACAACATATAAAACCAATAACCATCGGCATTCATGATTTAAAAGATTATTTCAGGCACTGATCTTAGGTACTCCGAAGTTTTCCGATTTTGCGATGGCGGGTCAGTATACACAGCCCGAAAGCCCGTACTGCCGGATCATCGCAGGAGAACGGACGATTCAGA
>CAJOPP010000376.1 GCA_905236365.1 uncultured Lachnospiraceae bacterium | reverse complement strand
GTCGGCGGATACATAGGGTATTTAAATGGCGAGCCGGTGCTTACCTCAGATGGAGGAGGAATAGCATGGGTTGTTAAAATTGCGGTTGATGGAAACGACGCACTGAGATTTGACGGCAATAATTATTACAGCAGCGGAATGTCAATAATATCCGGTCTTGGAAGTCGCGATTCAGAGGAAGACAACAGGACCTTTGCCGGATTCTATGTATACAGGGATGGTGAAAGGATTGTTTTTGCTGACAATGAGGGGAATATCGATCGCGACAGTTTATCTGACTGGGAAAGTGCTGTTCTGAATGATGCTGTTGGGTCAGATACAAGTGTGAACGTTTCACCTGAATGGTGCGCTGAAATAAAGCTTGTTTCAAATGATTCCGAGCAGAGCATTTTCACCGATGGCAGTAGATATTATGAGGACTATCAGTTCAAATCAGAAATCGAAAATCTCGGTGATCTAAGTGAGGATCTGTTAAAGGATAAAGATGATGAGGAATTCAGAGGATTCTATATTGAGATAGATGACAATTATTATCTGTTTGCAGATTCTGAGGGCAATTTTGTTTACAAAACTTCCGCATGTGTTGAAGATTTTGACGGTGAAGAGGATGAGCTTCAGGAAATAATTGACGGACTTCCGGAAATCAGTGAGAACATATCTGTTTATGCCGGATACGGAAACGATGAGGCAGAAATCATCAATGATGACGAAGAGGCTGAAGAGCCGGAAGAAGTGATTGTTGATGAAGATGTTACAGATGATGAAGAAATAGAAGACGAAGAAATTGTAGATCCTGATGCAGAAGAGATTATAGACGGAGAAGGTTCTGAAGAAGATGACAAGTCAGGCCGGGAACAGGATCCGGATGAAACTGATCCCAAAGCCACGGAACCGGGAGAAAACGATCCGAAAGATGCTCTTCCAGCTGATGTCGGGGATGTTGGTGTTAACCCGGATGACGATAGTGATGATGATCAAAATACCGGTGATGGGCAGGGCAATACTGATCAGGAACCGGTAATTATGGACGCAAAACCTGAGGAAGGTGACGATTCTTTAGGAGGCTAAGGGATTATAGAATCATTTCGTAAGTGGAACTGTAGAAATAATTAATAGGCGGTGCCGATTATGAGAAGAGAACATAATACGATTAAAAAGAAACTTCATATATTAGCAGGGTTTACAATGGCTGAGACACTTATAGTCGTTGCCATAGTCGGAATCCTCGCAGCGGTTGCTGTTCCGCAGATCGTCAAATATTCACGTGGAATCAAACAGGCAAAACTGGATAAAACAGCTGAGACAATATATACAGCTGCTCAGGGCAGGCTGAGTGAGGTATATGCTTTCGGAAATGTGAAAAATCTTGAATTGGCATCGGGAAATGTGGCGGGCTATCAAGATGTGTATTACATAACCAGTGATGATAGCTCTACCGATGCTTATAAGGAATTATTTCCGAATGGTGTTGATGATCTGGCTAGCGAAGGAGCGTGGGTGCTTGAGTATAGTCCTTTAAGCGGTCAGGTTCTTAATGCTTTTTATACTGATTCAGAAGGTCTTGGTGGATTTTTTGGGAATGATAAAATTGAAAATTTGGCTGAGGTTATTTCTGCTAATCGTGATGCTATCGTTAGATCTACCAGTGCCCAAAGGCAGAGCTTTAACATTGGATGGTATGGCGGAGAAGTAATAGCGATTGCAGGAATACCTTCAAAGACCGGTGATGCAGCTTGTTCTGTGACAATGGTCAATGGAGAGACACTGTATGCTGTTGTTACCGTTACGGTACCGAAGGATCTTGCCGGTTCCATAGGCGGTGGCCCCTATACCTATACTGGAACTCCCCTAAAATTGACCATGACTGTCGCAGAGTCAGGAACAGAGTCAGGAGAAGGCGGAACTTCTGTACCACTTGATCCGATTGAACTTTCAGGTACAGACGTACTTTTGTCGAAGAACGGCAGGATTGAAACTAATCCAACATACGTGGCAGACGACAACGGAAATGGACTTCTGACATTTACATATACTTTGGACAAGCTTGTAACAGACGGAGAGGATCTGTCATTTGGAACAGGCTTTGCAAGTCTGACTCCCGGTAAAAATATAGACTTCTCTGTTGTAGTAGAAAGTACAGAGGGAGCATTCCCGACAATTGCAGATGCGGATACAGACAACAGTCTGTTCTCAGCTATTGACGCAAATTCTGTTTACGTGGAATACGGACGTCACCTTCAGAATCTGTCTAATTCTACGCTTTCAGACAATACTGATATAGTACAGGTGGCATCTATTGATTTTACAAGGGGTGATTTAAAAGCAGATGTTCCGGAGGCTTTGGAAAAACGTGAATCATGGAATAAAGGATATAAATCTGTATATGGCGATAAGCTTTTTATTCCAATTTCATCAACAACCTACACATCTTATAATGGACAGCAGTTCAAGATAAGCAATCTGAAAGAGGAAGTTTCGAGCGGAGATGCAGGACTGTTTGCAAGCTTCTCCGGGACAACTGTTTCAGGCGTATGCTTTGATAAGGCAGATATAAAAGCTTCTGCAGGAAACGCAGGATTATTTGCGGGTACAACTACCGCTGATAATCTTGAGATCAAGGATTCCATTGCAGCAGGCAGGATTGATGCTTCGGGCATAGCAGGCGGTTTTGTCGGAAGCACAACAAAAAATATAAATATTTCCAAGTCCTATGCGGATTGCTATATCGGCGGTAATGTTGTCGGCGGTCTTTTTGGCGCGTGCGGTTCAGGCACGGTGATTAATAACTGTTATTCCGCAGGCTTTATTATTGGCGGAGAGGATACTGTAACTGAAGCTGCAGGCTTTGTTCCCGGCACAGTATCCTTAGTTGAGAATTCTTACTCCATATTCAATTATGATGACCCTTCAACAAATGATTT
>CAJOPP010000375.1 GCA_905236365.1 uncultured Lachnospiraceae bacterium | reverse complement strand
GGAAGTTGACAGCAAGTTGAAAAACATCATGGTAAATATCTTCCACAATCTGGATGATGCAGCTAAGAAGTACGGTCTGGAAGGCGATTATGTAGCAGGCGCTAACATCGCAGGCTTCTTGAAGGTTGCTGATGCTATGACCGCACAGGGTATTGTGTAAATTCCTAACGGCCATGACCGTCGGAAAAATATAGTTGAGATGATAGAAATCCCCCGGAAACATGTTGCTTTCGGGGGATTCTTATATGCACAGGCCCGTGCAAGAAATTATCCCGGCTTTGACGGGCACGGGCCGCGCGGCGAGCAGGGTGCGATTACATCTTCCCTACTCGATTCGCAGGGGGTGCACATGGAAATTATCGCCATGTAGTGCTGGGAATTACAACATAAATATCTGACAATTTAAAATATGCTATTGCATAATCTGACAAAAAACTGTATAATAAAATTGAAACTATGCTTAAACGTGCATCCTATAAACTTAAGCAGTGAATTCGCAATAAGAGGAGTGTTTGTTTTCAGACTTCCACGGAAGGAGGTTACTTATGACACATATCAATGGAATGGATTCAGTGCAATCATTTGAGCCGGTGCAGAGGGAAACCTTCAGACCGGAAGCGCAGGGCACTGATAATTCACAAACTCTTGATGAGTTAAAAAAGACACAAGATAAGGTTGATCCCTTGGAGAACACCGTCTCTGTTTCCGAGGATGGAGACACGGTGCAAGTGAGTGAACAAAGCAAAGACAAGTTAGAAGATGACCGGTTTGGCAAGGTGACTGTAAAGGGAGCATTGCAAGAAGAGGAGCAGAAGGACAATGTCACATCAGCCGAGGAACAAGAGGAAGTCAGAAAAGAGATTTTCGATGAAATCATGGAGGAGGCAGAGGCAGCGGCCGACAAAAGGGCTGAGTTGACCAGGAATGCCGTAGCGGAGCGAGAAGGTGGTACAGTGGAACGCCCGATTTCCACAATGGGTCGTACTTCTTCGCAATTACAGCAGATGTATCGGGAGGGAGATATTTCCAAGAATGATTTAGACAGAGCCTTGGAGCGTCGAGAGGAACAAATAAGCGCCCTTAGAGAATCAGAGGAAGCATTCACCGAGAAAACGGTCGGACTTGATCGGTTGTCAAAACAGCAGAAAGCGGATGCAAAGGAACTTGAAAAACTGTATGCATTCGATTCTTCGGAGACGATTGATGCTTCGACAAGAGCGGAAATACTGCGTGATCTTGAGAATAAAGCGAATCTGATATCCCAATAAAGAATCATAAGGCCACTTTCCTGCGTGAATGCAGGAAGGTGGCTTTTTTTGAATCTTACAATTGTATCTTGCGTGCTTTGTGGGCATGATAGGATATTTCAGTTACTTAAAAAAATCAGGGGATCTTTATGATATAAGAAATTATAGTGGAAATTATAAGGGTAAAATGATATAATAAATCTGTTTTGGTTGATGGAACTTTTTTTTCGAGCAGTTGAGAAAAACAAGGCTTTATCACAGACGAAATTTGAGGAAAGAGAGAAGCGTAGGTGCATGAGGTGTATTAGAAAAAAACCTATTTTGTTTATGATAGTATTGTGTCTGCTGGTAGCTTCTGCTTATTATGGCATGCATCAGAGAGCGTATATGTGGGATGCAAAGGCCGGGCGGGAGGTGCCGACGATTTCCTCGTTGATGGCTGCAGGGTTTGCTTATGACAGTAAACCGGAGGGAGTGTCGGGAACATCATCCAAATGTGATTTTCTACAAGCAACAGACCGTTTGGCCAGAATGAATTTGTTGCTATTAGGGTATTTTGTGATGCTCATGGTGTCTGTGCATTGCAGTGAGCCGGATTATTACAGAAGCCACTTGATGTGCAGAAACGCAAGGTTTTACAGTACGTCTACGATTCTATACTACATGTCCCGAAAGGATGGGAAAAAGTAATTGTTTTCTTTTGATTGAACCAGGATACGCAAGAGGTATATCGGCGGTCGGAATTTGGTGCTGGTGGTACGAGGTGATCGGACCCAAACAGGATCGTAGTGAGGAGTAGCAGGAAAAGAGAACAAATCTCAAAAAGAACAATAAAACAGGAGCAAAGAATATGCGAAAAACAAAAATTGTATGTACCATAGGACCGGCAAGTGAGTCGGAGGAAATGTTGATAGAACTGATGCATGCGGGCATGAATGTGGCGCGGCTGAATTTCTCCCACGGAGACCATGCAGAGCATCAGGCACGTATTGACCGGATTAAAGCTGTACGGGAGAAGTTACAACTACCCATTGCGATCATGCTGGATACAAAGGGACCTGAATACCGTATCGGTACCTTTGAAAAAGGCAAGGTGGTTCTGCAGGCAGGAAATCGATTTACTTTCACGACGGAGGAAGTTGTAGGCAACGAGGAACGTGTGTCTGTCAGCTACAAGAATCTTGCCAAGGAGATGAAGGCGGGAGATACGATTTTACTGGTCAACGGATTGATGAAATTCAAGGTTCTTTCCACAAAAAGTACGGAAATTCTATGTGAAGTGGTAGAGGGGGGAGAACTTTCCAACCGCAAAAGCATGAGTTTCCCGGGAAAGGTGATCAAACAGACCTATTTGTCGGAACAGGATAAACAGGATATTTTGTTTGGAATACAAAATGATGTGGATTTTATCGCATGCTCTTTTGTGTCGGAAAAGCAGAATCTGCTGGATGTAAAAGAGTTTTTGAAAGC
>CAJOPP010000374.1 GCA_905236365.1 uncultured Lachnospiraceae bacterium | reverse complement strand
GTATTCTTATCCTCATGACATCCTACACAGGAGAATGTCTCTCCTGGCATCAAGGTAGACCAGCTTCTCATTGATTGTATTACACAACCTTCACTATCTAACACCTGAAAGTAAATCGGAGTATCAGCAGGTACTTTAAACATTGCAGAACCGTCCTCCTGAATCGGTGTCACACCAAGGACACGTTTCACATCCCAGGCACCATTACCGGTAGCAATTGGTGAATATGGATCTGAACTTCCCACTCCTCTACCAATCGTTGCACCGATGGAATACGGACGATAATCCAATGCCACCACTCTCAAGTATTTTGCAGCACCCCGCTCAATTCCTTTTAAACCATCTCCGGCATATACATCAGCCATATAATAGGTTCCCGTTTCCGAAGTGTAATTTACCATACTGGCACGTTCAAACATCGTTCTCTGTGCAATTGGTACAATCTGACTAGGCGGCATAGCTTCATTTCCCGGAACAACCTCTTTTTTATGTCCGTTCATGTCAAACAGATAAATACCGAACGGTGTATGGGTTTTGTCGCCGGCCCATCCGGATTCGCAATATGCAACCATAAATAAGTTCTCATTAATTGCATATGGATACTTATATATCGCTCCATTTTGTCCAAATCCATCGATGCTGTCATTCTTTTTTGTATCATTATCTTCTACAACAAATTGAACAGAATCTTTTGAATTTCTTCCTTTTGATGTATCCACAACGCAAAGCTTTCCGGCCTGATATGTATGGTGACCGGATGCGATTGAGATATACTTGTCACTTGTTCCCGGAATTTCTCTGGTATGCATTAATGTTGTCGGGAAGTTACTGTTATTACCATACAATTCTGTTTGATTTGTACCATCCGGAAACATTTGAAACAAGCCCTGCACAAACATCTGATTTCTGTCATTATAATCCCAACGGGTATAGATCACACGACCATCCGATGTAACTGTCGGGTATGTTGTATGCACCTGATCCTGTCCCAGTCTTGTTATATTACTTCCATCTCCATTACAGATAAAAATGTTTGACACCGGTGTTTTCCAGCAATCGATAGTTTGTATAATTCTGGAAGAACTAAACACAATCCCACCGTTTGCCAAATATTTCGGTTCAAAATCTGCAACTCCGGATCCAAAGGTCAACTGTTTTGTATCCCCTGTTCTTAAATCATATTCATATAAATGAAAATCATCCGCCCGATTTTTCTTCCATGAAAATAACACTCTGGAACCATCTTCTGAAACATCCGGATCCCTGATAACACCATCATTGGACTCAATCAATACATTCTCTGTTCTCTTAACGTTGCCACCATCTTTTTCAAGATCAATTCTTACCAACTGCGAGCCCGGATAAAAATTGGATTCTACTCCATCCGGTGCTCCCGGATTTTCCAATTCATCTGATAATCCTTCGGTATACGCATAGTGAGAAGCACCCAATGACCGATGTCTTACTAAGATAAAGGATGTGTACTTGTTCATCAGTTCATCTAATAACGGATCTGACTGTATGGTATCTGTCCATGCAGCCTCTGCCTTTATATAACCAAAGCCAATGCCCGTAAAGGCGTATGTAAACAACATACATATCGTCATAAATAATGCTGTAAATCTCTTAATATGTTTTTTCATTTTTTCATACACCTCCTTAATATTGAAGTACATAATCAGATGCCAGTGCATTTCCATTGGAATCCGTTATAGAAATTGTCAGCGTAGAGCCTGCCGCCAAATCACCCGGAATATTCAATTCAGAATCCAAAGATACAACCACTGCCTGATTAAACGCTACATTCTGAATGGTCTTTGTCACCTGTCCAATCTGTGAATCACCGGATTTTAAAGTTGCAGTTACAATTGCAGTTGTCGCTGCCGCATCATCCTGCCGTCTCACCGTAAAATATGGAATTGTTCCTCCTGGAATCAAAACATTGATATTCGAGGTGTCTCCTGTCTTGGTTATCACCTGCTCCACGCCATATTGCTCTCCCTCATTACCGATTGACAAAACAAAATTTGTTAAATCTTCAATCTGCTCCTCAGTCAGATTCTTATCTGCTGCATAAAATGCAATCGCTTCTTTCATCGTTGCAAATCTTCCGTCAAATACATAAGGCGCTGTTCTCCAGGACTCAACTAATGTTGTCGTATCCATCTTACGATTTTCCCAACTGGTTGTATCACTGGTTGCCTTCGATGTGTGAAGTTTCAAGTCTGTATAAAGCGGAGCCGGATGACAAGTTGCACAGCCAACAGAATAGAATATTTCCTTTCCTCTGGCTGCCGATTCTGTCAACGTACCATCCCGATTCAGATATGGACTAGCTACCGGCTGTAAAGACTTCAAATATTCATCTATATAAGCCATCTGTTCTTCATCCAAAGCGTTGAACTGAATATATTTCATTCCGGCACGCACTGCAATTTCTGCACTGGCACGAATACCGGTCGACATTGTCGGTGGTGTTCGATGAGAATATAACATGCTCTTTGCACTCTTCGGATTTCCCAGTCCGTCATTTAAGTTATCCCAGTTCAATCCATCCACCCGAGCATCCGGATGACAGGACAGACAGCTTTGCCATTTTTGATAGCACAGAGTTGCATCGCTGAAAATAATCTCTCCTTTGCGCATATCATCATTTTCCGGCTGCTGTACAAATCGCAGGTTTTGAACATTCTTATTGGAAAGATCCACCACGTCAATACTTCCGTCAAAATATAATCCAACATATACTTTATTGTCTGCCGGCCAGACTGCTCTTGCTCCTTTGCCTGACAGAGAAATTCGTTCTCTGCAATCATCCAGGAACGGAAGGTAATCCGGAATATCTTCCATAGAAGACACCACACCGGAGCCATTCCGAACTGCATTGATCTTATTATTCATAGCCGGAATGTCAACCACCATAACTTCGTCTAATCCCGACAATGCAAAAATCAATTTATTGCCATCCTTACTTACTGTAACGCCCCATGGATTGGCTGCACCCAGGTCAACCTCGTCTAACATCATACTGGTCGTCACCGTATCCGATCCTGTGTCAATGATACTGAAGCCATTCGTATTGATCCATCCTCTGTCGAGCTGGGAGGTTGGATAAGTATATCTGGCGATGACATGTGACACATATACCGTTCTTCCATCCGGGGAAGCACAAATACCTTTCACACCATCCGCTCCGTTGATCAGATTCAAAGATTTGGATACCGTATTCGTTGCTGTGTCAATCACAACTACATTGGAAGACATCACTTTTTCTCTGGAACCTTCATCCGGCATATGACAAGCAACGTACAATTTGTTGCCTGCAATGCAGAGTGCATCCGGTTCTCGTCCTTCGACATCAATCGTCTTGGAAACGGTATTGTTATTCAGATCAATCACTGAGACCGTATTACTAAACCGGTTCACCACATATCCAAAAGAACCTTTCACTACCATATCAACCGGGGTATGTCCCACCTCAATCTCTTTTATCTTAGAAAGATTTGAATCCAGTACCGAAACCTTTCCGGCAAGCTCACCTTCTAGTGCATACACATAATTTCCATCTGCATAAAGTCCATTTACCTGATCATCTGCACTGTAAGTCTGCAATATTGATCCATTGCTACTCAATTTGTATAATTTCTGACCCGTAAGATCTGCCGCATAAATATTGCCATTCGCATCTGTAGCCACATCCGAAATAGACGTATACTCCGATGCCTTTTTCGAAAGTTTTGCAACTGAAAGTGTATTGGATGAATCTCTGCTGCCACCTCCCAATGTGCCATTATCCATCACTGCAAATTCCTGTGCAGCTGCACCAGTCAAATATGCATTACCGTCCTGATTTGCATTCAACTGATCAACTGTGAGTTCATTTACTTTATCATTTTTTCCCTTTGAGTCATATATCTTATTCACTCCGGGAACATTAGATACGTCGATTTTTCCAGTTGAAATCATCGCATATGTTGCAGTTGAAAATAGCCCCACTACTGCCACGGTTGATAGCATCATTGTTACTTTACGAGTTTTCTTTTTTTCACTCTTCACCCTTTTGTTGTCTTTCTTTTTTTTCATGTCAAATGATCCTCCTTCCCGATATCCATCATCTGTTATCATGATCCTCCTTTCAATATCCTTTCTGCCCCATCCTTTCAAATGGAATATGTATGTTGTGAGCTGCCGCCCATCATATTAACAAAAACCATTGTCATCAGTACTCCTGCAAAGGCCAGAATGACAAAAATTTTTGAATATTTCTTTAATTTATTATCTTTTCTGAAATGCAGATACAGACACAACGTAAGCCATGTCACAAGAGACCAGTTTTCCTTGGCATCAAAAGACCAATAACTGCCCCACACCTCATTTGCCCAAAGTGCACCAAACATCATTCCCATCGTCATGAACGGAAATGATGTAATTGCCAAATTGTATATTCCCTTCTCAATTATATCCTGTTCCATAGTCTTTGTAAAAAAGCTATAAAGCGTTAACATAAAAGCAACCACTGTAAGCGAGTACGCAATCATATACGCCAATACATGAGGCACAAAAAATGCCGATTGCAAAGACGGTGGAAAATGCCACACACCCTTTCCACTCATGAAACATACACCTATCATGCAAACTCCGGATGCAGCTGCAAAAAAACCTTTCATCCATCCACCGCCATACCTGTACTTTACCAAAAGATATATCAATGCAAATGTCAGAGATAAAAATGTAATCACCTGATACATACTAATAAATGGTACATATCCGTTCACCAACCAGTTATTGACTACAATTGCTGCATTCCAAACAACTCCTGCCAACCATAAAACAGTAGAAACCTTACGTGCCTTTTTTATTGCAAAGGTGATCGTTGCCAGGATATAACATGCCACAGACAAAATCTCAACAATCAATAATACATTATCCGGCATCCGAAACACCTCCTTCTTTCTTTCTGAACAGGCACAATATCACAACACCGGCCAGAAGCATCACAATTCCACTTAATGATATATACTCACCCGGATCATATTTGAACAAAAGTGACACCGTATTTCCCTCTCCTCCGTCATATCCCATGAGGTAAATTTTCCATCCGGCAATCCGATATGGTTTATTCACTGCCAGTTTTATCGAAAGGACATCTCTTGTCCCCTCAGGTTCAACCACCAGAAGAGACTCGTAATATTTATCCGTTCCATCGTCATATTTTTCTACTTTGAACTCGAATATTCCCACATCAAAAGGAAGTTTTACAAACTCCCCCTCTCCATCTTCCGAATACTTCTGTATCTGATTGTACATTCTATCCTGATCAACTATGATTGTCACCGGTATCTTATCGCCACATATATAATAGATAAAGCAACCGACTAAAAACACCACCAGACCAATATGTGTCAAATAAAATCCAATTGTATGCAGACTCAACTTTGACCTGTAATATATCAAGCCGACAATCTGGATTGCGACATAGGCGACAAAAATAAAAACCACCCATGTATTGTTAAACAAACTCTCCTCTGTACCCGCAGTCCCTTGAACACTTACAATAATCGTAACACCTGTAAGCAATGCTGAAATAATCAAAAACGCAATATACAGTTTTCTTTGCATATAGTATTCGCTCCTTTCAAAATGGCATATCATTCAAAGGACTAATTTGCCTAAATAATTCTACTCACAATTATATTATATCGGTAAATATATCGCTGTCAAGAAATCGATACCATTTCGTGATATTGTTTAATTTCTTTTGTATACTTTTCACATCACCCATGAGGATTTTTGATTCGTTCTGCTATCCGTCAGGATCCAAATGATTACTTATAACAAAATCCCCGACACATTTTCAGTTATCGGGGATTTTAATTTTACTAAACAATATCAATTTGATGGATTGTCACATTCTTATCTTTATCAATTCCAAATGCCTTAAGCACCGGATTGTCTCTTTCCTGCAAAGAAAGAATCAGGTATTCAATTCCAGAGTCATATGCCAATCGCTTATCTTCCTTCGATGGTCTTGATGGCGTTTCCGGATGCGAATGGAAATTTCCAAGAATAACTGCACCATTCGCTCTGGCATCCTTTAATGCAGCGAACTGTTCTTTCGGATCCATTGAAAAATGCTCATTGCTGTTATCAATATTAGTCAGCAGATATACTTTTGTCACAGTCTTGACTTCGCCCTCTACCGTTCCTGCAAGCAATCCGCATGACTCATTCGGCAATCCCTGCTCACAATAGGCAAGGATTTTATCATAATCGTTTTTCTTTAATTTTAAAACGATACTCATAATCAATCTCCGCTCTTCAATATAATACCACAGAGTACGATAAAAAATGCCACCCTGCTCTGCAATTACTTTGTTCTAAAATTACAGTTCATTGACTAGTACTTCAAATCACACTCAACCTGCTCATAATCAATCAACTTTGTAATCGTTGGATGAGCACTACAGATTGCACAGTTGCAGTCTCGCGGAAGCTTAATCGTGCGGAAATTCATCTTCAATGCATCATAAGTAAGTAGTCTGCCTGTCAGTAAATCTCCCTGACCCACAAAATATTTTACTGCTTCCATCGCCTGCAGACTTCCGATTACACCACTCATTGCACCAATCACACCTGCCTGCTTACAGGTAGGAACAGCATCCTTGGGTGGCGGATCCTTAAACACACAGCGATAGCAAGGACCTTCTCCCGGTACATAAGTCATAAGCTGGCCCTGAAAGCGAAGGATTCCTGCATGTGAAAATGGCTTACCTGCCATAACACATGCATCATTGATCAGAAACTTTGCCGGAAAATTATCCGTTCCATCAATAATAAAATCATAATCCCTGATTAAATCCAAAATATTCTCAGATGTCACAAAGGTGCAGTAGGTATTTACCGTTACATCCGGGTTAATTGCCTGCATAGTCTCCGCCGCAGACTTTACTTTTGCTTTTCCAATGTCCTGAGTCGTATGAATGACCTGTCTTTGAAGATTGGATAAATCAACCTCATCCGCATCTACAATACCGATAGTTCCAACACCGGCCGCTGCAAGATATAATGCTGCCGGTGAACCCAATCCACCTGCACCGATGATCAGTACCTTGGAGTTTAATAATTTTTTCTGCCCCTTCACGCCCACTTCTTTTAAGATGATGTGGCGTGAATAACGCTCTAACTGCTCGTTCGTAAAAGCCATTATCCAGCTCCTCCTCCCATGAAATACAAAAATTCAACGATATTTCCCTCTTTGATAGCAATTATAGGGAAATCAGTCTCCTGTTTTCTTCACAATCAGAGTGTAAGTTCCATCTCCATTTGCATCAAGTTTCAACACCTGATGTCCCTCTTCTTTGATACTTCTTGGTACATTCTGTAACGGTTCCCCGTCATTCAGACGGATAGAAAGAATCTGACCATCGTCTAATTCCTCTAACGCAACCTTTGCCTTTACAAAAGTAACCGGACAAACAACATCCGTGATGTCTACTGTCTCATCAATATTAAATTCAGCCATCATATGCCTCCTTAAACACATTTATTAATTTATCTTTTCCAACACAGGCAATCGCATATTTGAACCGCTCGCTTAGATTCGCATAATCATTAACAGGTCAATTTGCTATTAACAGAACACCTGCCTTATTGTTTATAAAGAGAAGTCGACAGATATCGTTCCCCTCCATCCGGCAGTAATACCACAATATTCTTCCCTTTATTCTCCGGACGCTTTGCAAGCTGAAGGGCTGCATCCAATGCCGCACCGGAAGATATTCCAATCAATAACCCATCTGACTTTGCAACCTCCCTTGCCCTTGTGAAGGCATCTGCATTCGCTACCTTGATAATCTCATCCACAATATCCAGATTTAATACCTTAGGAATGAATCCTGCTCCAATTCCCTGAATGGAATGCGGTCCCGGCTTACCACCGGATAAAACCGGAGAAGACGCCGGCTCTACTGCTATCACCTGAATATCCTTATTCTTTTTTTTCAAAGTTTCTCCGACTCCGGTTATAGTTCCTCCTGTTCCTACTGCCGATACAAAAATATCTACCTTCCCATCAGTATCCCGCCAAATCTCCTCTGCCGTGGTCAGACGGTGAATCTCCGGGTTCATGCCATTTTCAAATTGCTGAAGGATGACCGCATTGCCATACTCTTCCTTAAGTTGTCTGGCCTTTGCAATCGCACCATTCATCCCTTCGTGTCCAGGTGTCAATATCACTTCTGCTCCCAATGCGTATACAATTTTTCTTCGCTCTAAACTCATTGTCTCCGGCATCGTTAATATCAGATGCAAGCCTCTGCTGGCAGTCGCAAAAGCCAGACCAATTCCGGTATTACCACTAGTCGGTTCGATAATAACTGTTTCCTTGTTAATCCTGCCTTCCCGGATTCCCTGTTCAATCATCGCATTTGCAACCCGATCCTTCACGCTTCCCAATGGATTAAAATATTCCAGTTTTACAATGAGATGTGCTTCTAAATTCTGTTCCTCCTCGTAATTAGTCAATTCCAAAAGCGGCGTATTGCCAATCAAATCCGTCAAATGCTCAGCTATCTTTGCCATTCTTATCATCCTTTCCTTATATAGGCATAACAATTCCATTAACATACTTCTTCAATAGGTTAACAGCATTTTATTTTATATTTACGCTAAACGTCTTATATTTGCAACAAAATAAATATCATACTATTTTTATATGTTTTATCACCACAGACATACGTGTATACTAACACATCTACCTCTAAAAGGCAAATATAACCAAACCTGCAGTCTTTATCATATAGGAATCTGGTTACAGTTCACTCGGTGGCGTACGTCTGAACCAATGTCATTTACTTAAGCCGGACGTTGCCAGATATGTTATATGTTTTCCATTTCGG
>CAJOPP010000373.1 GCA_905236365.1 uncultured Lachnospiraceae bacterium | reverse complement strand
GATTGCAGCCGGTGCAAATGCAGATGTAGAGATTGCAGATACTTTTTACCGACATAATAAGGAGTTAAAAAAGATTCAGCGATTTGTAAGCAAAGTGAAACGGAAAAATACATTTGAAAATCTGTTTTTGCAGGTGTTTGAGAATTATTATAAACAGGGTCTGGAATGTTCTAAAATGTTCTCGGAAATTGAAGAAGAAGCACAGGAGGTGTCTGCAAAAAATGTATACTTAAACCATTATGGAATCTGTCACGGTGCGTATAATCATCATAATGTCATCTTAGGAGCAGACGGGGAAGCGATTGTACATTTTGAACGTTTTTCCAAAGGCAATCAGTTGAATGACCTCTATCAGTTCGCAAGAAAAGTGATGGAAAAGAATCATTTTGATTTCGAGATGTTAAAGATATTGTTTGATACCTATGGAAAACGGATACCGCTTACGAGGGATGATTATTATTATATGTATATTTTATTCTCCTATCCGGAAAAATTCTGGAAGATTGCGAATGGATATTACAATGCAAATAAAGCATTTTTATCTCCAAAATATGTTGAAAAGTTAGAGATGGTCATTTTGCAGGAGAATGAGAAACGAAGCATGCTGGACAAATATTATGCTTTTCATCTGTGTTAATATTAGGTATAATAGGGAAAGATAATGGGTATCTGTGAAGCGTAGCTGAACAGATGCAAATACTGAAGGAAGATGAGCGTGCAAAAGATGAGAAACGACAACGAAAATGACAATGGGATAAGAAGAAAGAGTACGCACTTGTGGATGTTACTGATGTGTCTGTTGTTTGCTGTGACAGGCTGCGGAAATACAATGGTAGAGCCTGAGATTACCGAAGAAGCGGAAGCTGTTGTGGAAACCGATCTTTTTGCGATGGTCTGTCGTGTAGATGAGGTGAATCAGAAGATTACCCTGCGGTCAGTCACATATGATACAGAAGTGATTCTGAATTATACTGGCGGTGTGGATGTCCGGGACAAATTTGGCGATATTATGTCCATAAAGCAGGTGACACCGGGAAGTATTGTGGATGTCGTATATGATGCTGATCGGAATAAGCTGCTCTCCCTCTATTTGAGCGGAACAGAAAAAGTACAAAAGCTGGAACATGTTTCAGGTGTTTTGGTTGATAATGTAAAAGGAACCGTTCAGGTGAATGGTACAACGTATCAAATGAGCCAGAGTATTAGTGCTTTTTCGAATCGTTCAGAGATTGGAATCAATGAGATCTGTTCGGAAGATCAGGTTACGGTATGGCTATATAATGATCTTGTTTGTTCCATGTATGTAGAATTGGGGCATGGCTATGTCCGGTTATCTGATTATGCATCTTATATTGGAGGCATGGTTGAGATTGGATATGATGTGATCGTTCCGGTTACGGAGGACATGCTTTTGACAGTGCGAGAGGGCGTATATACTCTTCGTATCGCAAAGAATGCGGATGTGGGAACGAAGAAGGTAGAAGTGATCAAGGATCAGGAGGTGAATATCTCTCTGGCAGATTTGGCGATTGAACCGAAACAGATGGGTTCGGTTTTGTTTCGGGTGACTCCGGCAGAAGCAGTGGTCTGTATTGATGGAAGAAAAGTCAATACAGAAGGGGCTGTTGATCTGGTATATGGTAAGCATCGGATCGATATCACGGCTGATGGATATGATTCTTACAGTGCTTCGTTCAATGTCAACTATGCGTATAAGATTAAGGATTATGCCTTGAGTCAGTCAGCAAGTACGCCAAAGGAGAGTCCGGCTGACAGTACGGCAGGTACACGATCGGATATGAAAACAAAGAATACCACAGAGACGGCAACGGAGGTGGCAGAGAACACGACGGAAGAGAATGCTGCGAAGCAGAACACAACCGGAGAGAATGCAGCAGATGAGAAGACATCACAAACGTCGGATACAAAGGATGTGACTGCTGTAGATGAAAATAAGACGGATAATAAGGTTACCGTGACGGCTCCGATTGGTGTTAACGTATATTTTGATGGTGAATATTTAGGAATTGCACCGATTTCCTTTACAAAAGTGACAGGAAGTCATATAATTACACTTAGTTTATCAGGTTGTTTGTCAAAAAGTTATGCAGTTACTTTTTCAGACGATGGTAAGGATTCAGAGTTACAATATGATGAATTGATATCAATATCTGGGTTGTTGGACGACTGATAAGTTGATGCAATACAGAGTGCAGCAGGAGACAGGAAAAGGATAACTGTCTCATAGTATGCAGGAATACACAGTGAAGGGAGTTTATTATGGAGTACAAAAAGATTTACGAGGAGTGGATGAGTAATCCATATTTTGATGAAGACACTAAGAAGGAACTTGCAGACATTGCAGAAGATGAGAATGAGATTAAGGAACGCTTTTATGCTGATTTAGAGTTTGGTACTGCCGGGCTTCGCGGTATTATCGGTGCAGGCGTGAACCGTATGAATATATATGTCGTTCGTCGTGCGACTCAGGGTCTTGCAAATTATATCAAGAAGCAGGGTGCTGAGAGTAAGGGTGTGGCAATCGCTTACGATTCCCGCAGAATGTCACCGGAGTTTTCGGAGGAAGCAGCACTTTGTCTGGCAGCGAATGGAATCAAAGCATACCGTTTTGAGTCCTTACGTCCGACACCGGAGCTGTCATTTGCAGTTCGTCATTTGGGCTGTATTGCCGGTATCAATGTAACGGCAAGTCACAATCCACCGGAGTACAACGGATACAAGGTATACTGGGAGGATGGTGCCCAGATTACACCGCCGCACGATACCGGAATTATGGATGAAGTGAAGGCAATTACCGATTTGTCAACCTGTAAGACCATGGACAAGGCAGAAGCTGAGAAAGCAGGTCTTTATGTGACCATCGGTGCGGAAGTAGATGATGCCTATATTGCAGAGCTTAAGAAGTTAGTGCTCCATCAGGATGCAATTGATACATATGGCAAGGACATTAAGATTGTATATACTCCGCTTCATGGAACCGGTAACATTCCGGCAAGAAGAATCTTAAAAGAGATTGGTTTTGAGAATGTATATGTGGTTCCGGAACAGGAATTACCGGATGGAGAATTTCCAACGGTAAGTTATCCGAATCCGGAAGCGGCAGAGGCATTTGAACTGGCACTGAAGCTGGCAAAGGAAAAGGATGCTGATCTGGTATTGGCAACGGATCCGGATGCAGACCGTCTCGGTGTGTATGTAAAGGATACTAAGTCGGGAGAATATATTACGCTGACCGGTAACATGTCCGGCTGCTTATTAGCTGATTATGAGATTAGTCAGAAGAAGGCATTAGCAGGTTCTCTTCCTGAGGACGGTGCATTGATCAAGACGATTGTGACTTCTAATCTGGCAGATGAGATTGCCAAGGCTTATGATATCCGTCTGATTGAAGTATTGACCGGATTCAAATATATCGGACAGCAGATTCTGAATTTTGAGACTACCGGCAAAGGAACTTATCTGTTTGGATTTGAAGAGAGTTATGGCTGTCTGATCGGAACCCATGCAAGAGATAAAGATGCCATCGTTGCAACCATGGCACTTTGTGAGGCGGCAGCTTACTTTAAGAGCCAGGGTAAGACCTTATGGGATGCCATGGTGGATATGTATGATAAGTATGGTTACTGCATCGACGATATCCAGTCCATTTCTTTAAAGGGCATTGAAGGTCTTGCTAAGATTCAGGAGATTATGAACACATTGAGAGAGAATACACCGACTAAGATTGGAAAATATGAGGTAGTATCTGCAAGAGATTATAAAGCAGATACTATCAAGAATCTGGCAACCGGAGAAGTAACCGCAACCGGACTGCCGACATCCAATGTTCTTTACTATGATCTGACAGAGGATGCATGGCTTTGCGTAAGACCTTCCGGTACAGAGCCGAAGGTGAAGTTCTACTATGGCGTGAAGGGTACTTCCTTAGAGGATGCAAAGAAATTATCTAAGGAATTGGGCGAAGAAGTGCTTGCGATGATTCATAAGATGCTGTAAGGGATACATAACCAGAGTTTGGTCTGAAACAAGAGATGGGGGAGCACAGTGTGCTCCCCCATTATGTGTGCAGTCATAGAATGCAGTAAACGCTATTCCGTGACCATGCGATAATCCGTCTCGTGAAGTGCCTCATAAATTTTGGCTTCATTAAATTCCGGTGTCACGCTTTCTGCTGCTTTACAGATTTTGTTAATGATAACAATATCTTCGTCCAGATCTTCTGCAATTTCATAAGGCTTCTTCCCTTTCTTGAGTTTGCGACAGACTTGGGAGATCAGCTTAAGCTCTCCACCTTCTTCTCTTGCATCTTCTTCAATCTGATCCATTGCCAAACACACGTTATATTCCGCCTCCTTTTTCATATACTTCTTCCGATTCTTCCATATGCCCGGACGATGTACCATCACAGATATGGTATACAGGGTATCCGCATCCAGATGTTGAAAACATTCATCCTCCAGAAGCATCTGCTTCAAAGCGTTTCTGTCGCTTCGGCATTTCATTATTTTAAGCAGTTCCCGAAGTTCTGTATGAAACACATTCAGATCTTTCAGTTCGTCCAGGCAGACCACATGCATTCGATAATCTGAAAAATATTCTCGAAAAATATCATTTGCCGGAAAATCCATCATATCTGCTAAGGATCTTGGTCCGTCATATGGAGTGGTTCCATAATAAAACCATGTGGTATACACAGGTATCAGTCGGTCTGTCTTCCGCAGACCACACATTTTCTCTGACATGGTCATTCCTGCTTGATCCTGTTCGTTCTTATCCCGGATTGCAGCCATTTGTTTTCCGTATTCCAGCAGATCATACTGCGGGCAGCGCACGCCGCTGCCGTAGTCAATATAATCCTGACCTTCCAGAGCAAGAATACGAAGACATGCCTGATCCTTTAACATTTTTTTCAAATCTCGAATCCGTTCCACTGTTTTGCTTCGTTTCTTTGTTTTGGGATTTTCCACCAGACTTTGATCATATTTTTCTGAGGCTTCTGTAAGTTCCTCGGGACGAATCATGGACTTACCTTGAAACAGTACACCATTCCAAAAATCTGCAAAACGTCTGGTATTGCCCAAATATTCATTCATCACATTATTTTCCTGTCCCATAATTGTTCTCCTTAAATTGGTATAGTATTTAAAGACAAACATATAAATGGGATCCATAAGGAAATACTCTTATGCCAGAAACGAAGATAGCTTCTTGTAATATATGATTTCTTGTCGATGAGGGACTCCTTTCCCTCCAAGTATGAACACTTCTTCTATTATAAAAGATTTCTTCTGGAATGTCATCTGTTTTTGCAAGAAAAGTTATATATTTAAGAATTTCTTTATGTTAAAGTTGTAAAGCCTGATTAAAAATCTTGACAATTCAAATTGTTTTTATTAAAGTTGATTTGAAATAAGGCTATCGCAATCCCACTGGATTTAGATAAATGT
>CAJOPP010000372.1 GCA_905236365.1 uncultured Lachnospiraceae bacterium | reverse complement strand
CCTATCCGATCGCTTTCTTCCTGTTCCGCAATGTAGCGTTTTACCACTTCTTCATTTACATTGCCGACAGTTTCCACATAGTACCCATATAGAAACTGTGAGCTTAATAGCGCCGAAAAATCAATGATTTAGGCAAAAATAAAAGCCGACACTATGACTTTTCCAACTGAATTCCTACGGTCACTTCTTGCCGTAGGAAGTTTTTTGTGGCATTTTCAAAAATGTCTACGGATTGCTGCTGCATCGGCGGTGTGACATGGGCATAGGTGTCCATGGTCTGGCTGATCCGGCTGTGTCCCATTCTGTGCTGCACGTCTTTCATATTCGCGCCGTTTTCAATCAGGAGCGTTGCATGACTGTGGCGCAGGGAATGAAAATTGAAGGGGATCAGCAGAATATTATTTATGACGCGCGATGTGTACTTTACGCTATTTGACGTCATTATTTCTCCATTTTCTTTCGTGCAAACAAAATCCACGGTGTTATATTGCGAGCCCGCCGGAGCTGCATGAACCGGAAACGTGTATATGTGGTTTATCGTTTCGTTTCGCGACTGCTCTGTTAAGCAATATTGTTGCTGATAATAGACGCTGTATTTCTTTCGTTGCTCTTCCTGCCATACCTTCACAGATTTAAGCGCCTCCGCAAGCGTTTGACCGAACGGAATAATTCTCATACTGGCAGGAGTTTTCGTCGGCCCGAGGCACCAGTGGCCTTTCCCTCTTTTATAGAGCTGCTTGTTTACTGTTAAGGTGTTTTCATTGAAATCAATGTCTTCCCATGTTAATCCGGTTATTTCCCCTATACGTAAACCGGCATAGTATCCAATCATCAGCAGGATATATGAATTGTTGCCCACAGGGAAGCGTTCTATAATCCGCTCGAATTGTTCGGGGCGGATTACATAACGATCCGCGCTGGCCTTTGTATATTTATAAGTAGGTATTTTTATAAACTCGGCAGGATGCTCCTTTATAAATTCAAAAGAATTTGCGGCTGCTTTCAATGATCCTGTCAGAACTGCCAGAATGTTAGTCAGGTGATTTTTGCTGATTCCGCTCAAATACTTATGGTTTACAAACTCTTGCAGTGTGGCAGAGGAGAGGTCATGCAGATAATATTTTCCTAACGCGGGCTTTAAATGCTTCTCAATGATATTTTTGTATGCGGCTTGGGTATTGACGGCCAGATTGATTTGGACATAGTTCTGATACCAATAATCCAGATAATCTGCGAAAGACATTCTCGTTGGCTCAAACATGGAGCCTGTATTACGGTATTCTGTCAAAGCTTCGCGCAAAGCTGCTTCTGCCTCTTTCCTCGTCCAGCCTCCGGCGCGTTCTATGCGCTTTCGTTTCCCGCCGACACCGGCAACCTCAAATGAGTAGTAATATCTTTTCCCGCGCTTGCGAATATGCCCTTCCATAATGTAGCCTCCTATTATTGCTGCTTCCAATTATTGTAGAGATCAATAAAAAATCTTGCGGCTTCTGATGGGGTTATGCAGGCTTTATCAACCACTTGATTGCATAAAATATGGTCAGTGTTTTTTGCGTGTCCAATTCCTGTTACAACTGGAACGCCATTCTTTCTGGCATAAAATATTGCTTCTAAAACTTCTGTGGCACTGAATTGCAGAAGGTCATAAGGATTGCCGCCGCCTCGGATTATACATAAGCAATCGGAGAACTTCGCTGCATAGATGATAGTATTATTTAAATGAATACGTGTTTTATCTCGGAAAGGAAGAACTCTGAGTTGGAATAAATGTGAATCATTTTGTGTGGCATCGTTTATATCTACATATAAGCCTTTTAATATTGCTTTGAAGTCCCCTAATGCGGCATTATTCGAGCTTTTACTTGTAATGACAGTTAATTTTTTGATTCTTTTTGAAAAATCGTTTTTTGGTAGTTGAAGCCATTCATCTTTTATTGCCAATCTCCATTCTGTGAATCTAAACGGTTCATTTGAGACTTTCTCAATAGATGTAGCATTGACAAATACTTTTTTGTCGTATGCTTTATCAGTTTTAGATGAAATTTTTCCTGTTATTTTGACAACATAGAGCCTCTTGATTTTTTCTTTTATATAGTCATTGTTAATAATTATATCAAGATATAATGTTTCATTTCTCTTACGGTTTTCGTTGTATATATATTCCCTTAAAATGATTTTTGATATATTCGTATCTTCTATAGGAATAATTTGTTCAACTTCTCCTTCGATTGTAAAATGATTAATGTTGGTTTCAATTAACCGCCAATTATCAAGAATATCATGAACTGAAAGGATGTCTTTCGTTAGTAGAAAATATATTCTAAAGTAGCTAACAAAATCTTTACATCCCTTTGGATATGTATTCATAAATTTTTCTTCGATAATATCAAGCTGTTGTTTGTTAAAAAGGGTTTCATCGACTATCCAAATAAATTCGCCGTTTTCTTTATTCCAATCTAATCCTGAAACAATCTTTTTGTTTATTTCTTCCGATAGTGCACCTCGAAATTTTGTATCTTCTGTTACATTATCTTGCTTGATTGTCGTTGCCATATTCCGTCTCTCCTTTTTAGTATGAAGCAATTAT
>CAJOPP010000371.1 GCA_905236365.1 uncultured Lachnospiraceae bacterium | reverse complement strand
TATTAAAAGTTTTATTTCATAATTTTTTCCAACGGAGACAATAAAGGCAGGGGAAAATAGAGTGAAAAGCCGGAAAACTGAGAACAAAGGGGGAAGGGGGCCGATGAAGTATCAGGAAGTAGTCAAAAAGGCTCAAAATGCAAGAAAGAAAGCTTATGGAAATGGAAAGGTAAAATTTTCGCCATGTAAAACATGGCTTGAAGGTGATCAGATTAACCTATGGACATATTGGCAGGGATATCAGTTAAAAGACATCGACGAAAAGGGCGTTGATATTCTTTTGGTAGGGCAAGACTGGGGAAATCCTTTTGCAAAAAAGAATGACATCATGATGGAGCGGATTAAGAAGATCCAGTCAGGAGACAACACAATGCGGTATGATGAGAAGGCAAGCCCAACGGATAAAAATATGGCAAAAATGTTCAAATCTTTTGGAGATAACATTGATATTTTGAAGGATGACCCCGGAATGCGTTTGTTCTTTACAAATTATTCTCTGGGTTATAGGACTGATTCTGAGTCCGGAGGTATGACCAGAGAACTGATGAAAAAGGACAAGCAGTTCTTTGATGATCTTGTATTGGCGATAAAGCCTAAGATTATCATATGCCTTGGACAGTTGACCTACGAGATGGTAGCGGGGCAGAAAACGGACGGGTTCTGCGAGAGATTGAAGGAAGGCAAGCCATTTGAGGCGCTTTTTCCGCTTAAGCATGATATCAAGGTCTATGGCGTAGCGCACTGTGGATCCAGAGGAAGGCAAAATATTGGCGGAATCGAAAACATGCAGAGGGCCTGGAATTACATTGCAAAGGAATACTTTGATCTGATTAAGTCGGCATCTGATTCCCATGAGAATGTAGGAAAGCCCTTTACGATGCAGAAGACTGATGGTATTACAATTTCATTTGAAAACGGGGAAGATGGTCAGGTGCTGATAACGCGCAGTAACAGACCTAGTGAGACGGTGATAATGTCAGCGGACATGATATGCAAATGCCTGGGAATTTAAGAGTTGATTTGTATTATGACTGTCCGAAGTGGTTGAATGCAAAACATTAGAATGATAAGAAGGGAAGGAACCTTGAGTTGTCAAAAGGATTAATTGATCTGTTATTGGATAGTATTTTTGATGATGAGTGGAAGGGAAAGCACGGAGAAAAACTCACGGAGAGAGAACTAAAGCTAGTCCAGTTATTTGGCCGTAAGGGGAAAGTACTTCGTAATGTATATCTTCCCAAGGATAACGGCGAAACTTCGGAGCTGGATGTAGTATTTATCACGCAAAAGGGTATTTTCGTTTTTGAAAGTAAGAACTATTCGGGATGGATATTTGGTGATGAAAAAGGAAAATATTGGACTGCCATGCTTCCAAATAAGCAAAAGAATCAATTCTATAACCCCATTATGCAAAATAAAACGCATTTAAAGTGGATGCGTAGCTTCGTCGGTGACGAAATACCGCTCTTTTCAATCATTGTTTTTTCAGAAAGATGTGAGCTGAAAAAGGTGACAATTAATTCTGAAGATGTAAAGGTAATCAAACGAGATCTTACTTATGCTACGGTGCGCTCTATTTGGGACAAGAATCCGGATATGGTGTCAGAGGAAAGGATTAATGAATTGTATGAACGCTTAAAGAAGCTGACAAATGTTGACGAAGCAGTTAAGGCAGCTCATATAGAAAGCATTGAAAAAAAATACAAGCTTCTTCCTATCAATAATCAACAGGTTCCTGTGGATAATAATATTGAAGTAGCAAATGAAGATATGAATGAAGAGGAAACGAAGCGTGACGAAATGCCGGAAGAAACATTTTTGTGTCCAAAATGTGGTGCCCCATTGGTTCTAAGGACGGCGAAGAAAGGAAGCAATGCAGGAAATCAGTTTTATGGATGCAGCGCATTCCCAAAATGTCGCTATACGAAGGAATTATAACTGCCTTAAAAACATTGAGTGATTTTGAAACAGAGGATTTGAATGAGTTTTAGTTTTCTGCGAGAACCTTGTTGATTTAGAATCCCCCACCCCTTAATGAATCTTACGCCATACCCAACCCTTGCCCCTTGAGATCTCTGATTCCAAGGGGTTTTTGAGCGTGATTCTCATTGTGGAAATCGGATAATCGTGATAAAATAAGCAGAAGGAGGGGCCCGATTCGCACGAAGTGCGGAATCCCGAGCGGAGCGAGGGAAATCGGGAGGATGCCTTCGCTT
>CAJOPP010000370.1 GCA_905236365.1 uncultured Lachnospiraceae bacterium | reverse complement strand
TCTTTCAAAATCACAATTGCTTTATCGCAATCCTCTTTTGTAATGATCAGTGGTGGCACCATACGAATAATGCGATTTGAAGTTGCCGTTACCAAAAGCTTTTTCTCCATAGCTTTCACCTTAACCTCTACTGCATCCACGTCGTCCAATTCCAACCCCACTAACAAACCAAGTCCACGCACTTCCTTTACATGTGGCAAAGTAAGTAACTGTTCCGTAAAATATTCCCCCATCTCCTTTGCATTCTGTGCCAGATTGCGGTCTAACAACTCTGTAATCTGTGCATAAGAAGCTGCACAACAAACCGGATTACCGGAATAGGTACTTCCATGAGAACCCGGATTTAAGGCCTGTGCACACTTTTCTGTCGCTGCAAGTGCTCCAATCGGAAGTCCTCCGCCCATAGCCTTTGCCATCGTAACTGCATCAGGCTTTACATCATAATGCATAAATGCCATTGTATCTCCACAGCGACACCATCCTGTCTGTACTTCATCAAAAAGTAATAGCATTCCTTTTTCATCACAGAGTTCACGCAGTCCCTGTAAAAATTCTTTGGTAGCAGGATATACGCCACCCTCCCCTTGAACCGGTTCAACCATAATTGCTATGGTATTCTCTGTACACGCTGCTTTAAAGCTATCCAGATCATTATAATCTGCATACGTAAATCCCGGAAGCATTGGTTTAAATCCTATCTGACATCCATTATCCGGTTGTCCGGTCGCACTTAATGCACCATAAGTTCTTCCATGAAAACTCTTCTTTGCTGTTACAATATGATAATGTTCTTCTCCAAAATGATCTACTCCATATTTACGAGCCATTTTAATCATTGCCTCATTGGCTTCGGTTCCTGAATTCTGGAAAAAGACACGATCAAATCCCGTTTTCTCACATATTAATTTTGCAAGCAATGCCTGCGGAGTAGAATACGGATACAAACTTGTATGCATAGCCTGCCCTGCCTGTTCTCTGATTGCTGCAACAACTTTCTCATTACAGTTTCCTGCAGAATTCACTGCTATTCCTGCATAAAAATCCAGATACTCCTCTCCGTCTATATCCTTCACCGTTGCATCTTTTGCTTCCTCAACCACAATTGGAAAACGATAACCAATATTTAACATATACTTGTCAGACATCTCAATGATATCCTGCTTAGTCAAACCATAATCCTTTGCCTTCATCTCATTTTTCCTCCTAATTTCATTTCCGTAAACAATAAAAAATACTCAACTGCAGCTTTTTCTTTTTTCCCTAAGCAATGCTTTCCGATAAAGAAAGCAAATTGTCCATTAAGTTACTAGTACAGCTTAAATCAATGGCATTATGTATGAATAATCCCTATTTTACTACACTTCTCTTAATTGTCAACCCAAAATTGTATATTTATTAAAATCGTATGTATATAATAGTGAAATAATGCATATTCTTAGGTATTTAGTGAATATTATACATATTAAAATCATTTATCCCAAATTATCGATTTCAATATTGGCGATTACTCCTTATTTAACAAATCCACTTCCAGCCTGTTATACGGTATCTCAATCCCTTTTTCATCAAATGTAAGTTTAACCTGTTCCCGCAGTTCCCACGTTGCCTTCCAATATTCTTCCGTTTTCACCCAGCCACGGATTCCCAACGTCATACCACTCTCATCAAAAGAATCAATAAAAACATCCTGAGGCTCATCCTTCAAAATCCGTGTATTTTTTTCCAGAATTTCATAAACAGCCTGCTTAACCATATTTAGATCACTGCTATAGCTAATGGATATTTTTACCTCTACTCTTCTTTTTATCTCATCCGTCAGATTCATCAAACTGCTGCCTGCCAAAGTACCATTTGGAATCACAACTAATTTATTATCCGGTGTTCGTAATCTTGTATAAAAAATATCAATTGATATAACGTTTCCTTCATTTTTCTTATTATCCTCTACAATATAATCTCCAACCTGAAACGGCTTGAGCAACAGGATCAATACACCACCGGCAAGATTCGATAATGCTCCCTGTAACGCAAGCCCCACCGCTAAGGATGCCGTACCTAATATAGTCACAAAGCTTGTCACTTCAAATCCAACAATGGTTGCTGCCGTTATAAATACCAGTATATAGCCCAAAGCCTGCAAAATGGATAACAAAAAGCCGGAAACCGAATGGTCCATCTTTGAACGTTCAAAGGAACGCTGTATTATCTTTATTATTATACGAACCACTTTTAATCCAATTGCTATGAACAACAATGCAACAAACAAACTTCCCGATTTGTTAATCAACCAATCAAATAAATCATTTATTGTTTTCTTCATAAGTCCGGCAGATTGCTCTACACTTTTTGCAGCACCTTCCACCGCCTGACTGGCAAGCACTTCAAATAACATCTTTTTCCTCCTTAACCATAAATATCAAAATAATTCGTATCTATTCAGCTATGCTGACATATTTCATATGCAAATCCCTGCGCATCCTCGCGGAGCGTATCTCTCAGTAAATGCGAAATGCTACCTGAACAGTTACAATGATTTTCAAAAAACCATAGACTCTCTTTACAGCTTCACTGTCGCAGAAAGAAAAGACAGGCTGCCACATTCAAAAAAGTTTTTCTGCAACAGCCTGTAATCCTTTCTTTCTAACAATATTTCCACCAAAGTGAACTCCAGCGAACTATTCCGCTTTTTTTATTTCATCTACGTTATCTATTTTCGTTGCTTTTGTCTTTCTACTACTCGTCTTTGTTCCTGTAGATTCAGCTCCTGTCTTCATTGTACTCTTTGTCCCCGTAGCCTTGGTCCCCGTCTTCGTTTTGCTCTTTGTCTCCGTAGCTTTTACACCCGTTTTTGTGGTACTTTTTGTACCTGTAGCCTTAGCCCCTGTCTTCACTGTATTCGTTTTCTTAACCACTTTCTTTGTCGCAGCATTCTCTGCAACTGTCTCCACATCTGTTTTTTGTCTCGCAACCGGCTCTCCACTCTCTTTTGTCAATTTGAAAATGCTAATTGACAGCGGAGCAAGTCCAATGGTAATAGAATTTGTCTTTCCATCACAGGCACTTCGTTTGCTGACACGTATCATTGGATTCTTACTTCCGTCACCACCATATTTCACATTATCACTGCAGAAAATTTCTTTATAGTTGCCTGCAAACGGAACACCAACTTTATACTTACTATATGGAACCGGTGTAAAATTACATACAATTAACAGGGTATCTTCTTTTTTCTTTGTCTTTCGCAAAAAAGAAACAATACTCTCATTCGCATCATTCGCATTGATCCATTCAAACCCTTCTGCATTATTGTCTAGAGCATATAATGCCGGTTCTTTTTTATACAAATGATTAAGTGCCTTCACATAGTCACGCAAAATCGTGTGTGCATCAAATTCCAACAAATCCCAATCAATCTCCACTGATTCGTTGAATCCCCGAAGTTGTGCAAACTCTTGTCCCATAAACAGCAACTTTTTCCCCGGATGCATCATCATAAAGCCATATAACAGGCGAAGATTTGAAAACTTCTCTTCATACCCTCCAGGCATCTGATCCGCAATGGAGCCCTTTCCATCAATCACCTCATTATGAGAAAATTCTAAAATATATTTTTCACTATATGCATGCTTCAGACTATTTGTCAGTTTTTTATGCTCATACTTCCGATAGAGTGGATCCAATGACATATACGACAAGAAATCCGTCATCCATGATGTATTCCATTCATAATCAAATCCCATGCCACCTTCTTCTAAACGTTCCGTCAGCATCGGCCATCCAGATTCTTCTTCCACAATCAACATACAATTTGGAAATCTCTCATTCATAATAGAATTTAATTCTTTCAGGAATGCGATTGCTTCTAAATTTTCATTGCCGCCATACTCATTTGGAATCCAATTTCCATAAGTTTTTCCATAATCTAAGTACAACATGGAAGCAGCACTATCAATCCGAAGACCATCTATATGATACTTGGACACCCAGTAAAGTGCATTAGAAACCAAATAATTCTTAACTTCTTTCCGTCCATAATCAAAAATATAAGTTCCCCATCTTGGATTCTCACTTCTTCTGGAATCCTGTGGTTCATATAATGGTTCTCCATCAAATCTGGCAATTCCAGCTTCACTCTTAGGAAACTGACTCGGTACCCAGTCACAAATCACTCCAATTCCCTTACTGTGCATATAATCCACAAAATACATAAAATCTTTTGGCTCTCCATACCTGGAAGTCGGTGCATAAAACGCCGTGGTCTGATAGCCCAATGTACCATCCTGTTCATATTCCATGATTGGCATTAACTCTACATGTGTATATCCCATATCTGCCACATAATCTGCCAACTCTTCTGCAATCTCCCGATATGTAAAAAACTCTCTTCCATCCTTTGGAATTTTGAAAGAACCTAAATGAACTTCATAAATATTCATTGGCATCTCATCTTTCATCAGTGACTGCTTTTCAAAATAATCAGCATCATTCCACTCATAGGATAAATCAGCGATTCTGGATGCATTTGCAGGACGAAGCTCCGTATAATTCGCATAAGGATCTGGTTTCATAAAAATATTACCGGATTTGGTAAGAATCTCGTATTTGTATATTTCTCCAGGCTTAATGCCCGGAATAAATAATTCAAAAAGGCCAGAATACTCAATTCTACGCATCGTATGGATATGACCATTCCATTCATTAAAATTGCCAACGACCGATACCCTTGTTGCGTGTGGTGCCCACACCGCAAATAATACACCTTCCACACCATCTAATATAAGAGGATGTGCACCGAGTTTTTCGTATATTTCATAATGAATACCATCATTAAATCTGCTAATATCAATGGCATCTAATACCGGATCAAATGCATACGGATCAACTATTGTCTTCTTAGTACCATCCGGATAGGTTATCTCCAGTTGATAAACAAAACTTTGTTCATCCGGTATCTTAACAGAATAAAACCCGTTCACTCTATCGCTAAGCAATTCGTATATTTTCTGGGTATTCTTATTAATAGCTGCTACACCTGATGCTCCCGGAAAATACGCATTAATAAACACCCCATCTGTGGTCTCATGCATTCCCAATATATGATGTGGGTTGTCATGGTATCCTGCTGCCAAAGAGTCTACCTCTGACCAATTAATTGCAAATACTCGTTTTTTATTCGCCATATCTTCCTCCTACATATTATTCTTGCCTACACTCACAAGCCTTCCTTAGGAGCTGCTCACCAATAACCTTAAAAGAACCTCTTTACAAAAGGTTTTTGAACATTCCCTTGTCTTTCACGCAAAAACGACGCTTTTGCAAGCGTCGCTATTTTCTATTCACCTCTTAACTGCCTTACCACTCGCTTAATGGATTCATTGAACTCTTCCTCTGATGAGTTTTCAAATACAATAAGCTCCTTAATGTTATCCGGCTGGTTGAAATTGCAACTCGCAATGTATTCATCCCAATTCTCTAGCTTCCAGGTATCACGATCCGAATTACGCTTGATCATTCTTTCTTTGCACACTTCTACTCTGGTGTTTACCCAAATAACAACCAGCTCTGCATCATGTTCCGCTAATCTGGCTCTTAAAGAATCTAAATACTCATCGTCTCTTATCTCATCTGAAAATGGTGCATTAATTAAAACAGTATCGTTATAATCAAGTGCTTCCATTGCTAAATCTAAAACACAATAATATTCATAATCCCGAATCTCTTTTTGGAAAAAATCGGAAGACCGGTTATATTCTTCACCAGCCACCTTAAAAATCTGCTTCGATAATACAATCAATGTATCCTTGTCCAGATATACGCAATTAGTTAGCGCCTTCGCAAGCTGCTTTGAAATAAAGGTCTTACCACATGCTGGTGGTGACGTAACTAATATTAAATGTTTCATGTATATTTGCCTCCTTCACGCCATTCTTGGCCTAAAATATCCTTTGTACAAATCAAAGTACAATAATTAAACTGAATTATAGCACATTTTACATGAATTTACAACGTATTTACAATGAAATAATTAATATTTTGTTACCGTTCGTTACTGTTCAGAAGCAATGTCATGATGTCGGGGGCAAAACTATGCATTTTGGTTTTGCTTCGTCAAGTTGCACATACAATATGCATTTCCACTCAGTCAGGCTGAACGTTCCAGTAAGCCCATAAGATGAGAATCGTGTTCAGCAAGGGCTTCCACGATTCTC
>CAJOPP010000369.1 GCA_905236365.1 uncultured Lachnospiraceae bacterium | reverse complement strand
CATCACCAGGGAAGGAAACGGCAGAGCAAAGACGAATGCCTACATTGCCGGTGTTGCTCTTGTTCAGGACGAAAAACTCCTGGATGTTGGCAAAGATATCTTTCACCGCGGGCTGTGCCTCCCCAGTGATATCAAAATGACGGAAGCGGAACAGGATATCGTGATTGATACTGTGCGCCGATGCTTCGGGTAAGGAATGAAACCCTGAACATAAACTCTGAAGGTGATTTAACCGATAGATACCCAAATTCTTTGGATACCCGAAGACTGTCCCGAGCAGTCTCCTTAGGGTATCCAAACTTTTTGGGTATCCAATGTTTTTTTCGGGGAGTACGTCAAAATCACAAAGATTGGGAAAAGGTGCCTGAGAAAAAGCGCATAAATACATTTACTTGTGATATAATAAAAACTGGTATACTATAAAAACCCTAAAACATACACTTTTAAACGATAGATGGAATGACGTGATTTATGCAGTTTAATAGCTACGATTTTATACTTTACTTTTTGCCAATTACAGTGTTGCTGTATTTCTTGGCGAACAGGATTAAGCCGGTTATTGGAAAGCTTGTTATAATAATTGCAAGCATCGTTTTTTATTCTTTGGGCAGAACAAACATGCTTATTTACTTAGGTATAAGCATGTTGATTAATTATGGATCTGCCTTGGCTATTAGAAAGTTTAAAATAAATAATAAAGTACTGATGGCATTGCCAATAATTGTTAATGTGGGACTTTTACTATATTTCAAGTATTTGAATTTTGCTATCACAAATATAAATACTTTGTTTGGCAAAGAATTAGAGTTTCAGACTATAATCCTACCGCTCGGAATCTCGTTTTACACATTTCAGCAAATAGCTTATATTGTTGCAACTGAGCGAGGAGACTTAGAAAACAACAATATAATAGATTATTTGGCATATATTTTGTACTTTCCGAAGCTTGTAATGGGACCGATTATTGATCCTGTAGATTATATTTCCCAGCTTAATCAAGATGTTAGGAAAAAAGCTGACATAACCAATATCACAATAGGTATAAAGATATTTAGCTTAGGACTGATTAAGAAAGTACTCTTAGCAGATACTTTTGCAAAAGCAGTATCATGGGCATATATAAATATTGATGCAACTACAGCTATGGATTGCATTTTATTGATTTTATTTTATACATTTGAAATATACTTTGATTTCAGCGGATATAGTGACATGGCAGTAGGTATATCATCAATGCTTAACATAGATTTGCCAATGAACTTTGACTCTCCATATAAAGCAATTTCTATTAGAGATTTTTGGAGAAGATGGCATATTTCTCTGACGAAGTTTTTGACAAAATATGTTTATATTCCGCTTGGTGGATCCCGGAAAGGAATCATATTTACTTATATAAATACTCTTATTGTTTTCTTGGTTAGTGGATTATGGCATGGTGCGAACTGGACTTTCATTTTATGGGGATTAATTCATGGCTTATTCAGTTGTTTTGATAGGTTGTTTGAAAAAATAGAAGAGAAGATATTCATGCCAGTTAGATGGGGCTGTACGTTTGGAGTAGTAAGCGTATTGTGGCTACTGTTTAGTGCTCAGACTGTGGAACAATGGAAAACGATTCTATTAAAGATCCTGCTTGTGCAGAATACGTCAATAAGCGATGGTATGATTGCTTCATTTAACTTAGTTGAAAATAAGTTTATATACAACATACTAGGCTTAGAGTTCTTGCCTACCAATGTTCGTGGCTTTAATATGTTGGTATTTATTCTTGTGGCATGCATTGTTTGCTTTGTTCCTGAGAATAATTATAGAAAAAAGAATAACTTAAACATAGGGTCATTACTGCTTGCTTCTTTTGCATTTATATGGGGGATTCTATGTTTAGGAGCAGAATCAACATTCGTATATTTCGGATTTTAAGAGGGAACTATGAAGGCAAAAAATTGGTTAATAGGCTGGCTGATTATAGTAGGGGTAGTATTAAGTGTATTCGGATTTTGGGTATATAAAATAGACCCATTTTTCCATTATCATAAACCTGACATTGATAGCTATTTTTATACGTTAAACAATCAGCGTAGCCAAAACGACGGAATCAGTAAACATTTTGATTATGATGCTTTGATATCAGGAACTTCTATGGTTGAGAATTTCAGAACCTCAGAAGCGGGTAAGATATTTGGATGTAGCTTTATTAAGGTAGCTTATTCTGGTGGATCATATAAAGAAATCAATGATAACATTGAAAAAGCCCTTGAAGCTAATGATAGATTAAAACTCGTTATCAGATGTTTAGATATGGAAAAGTTTTATGATGCATTTGATGTAATGAGGCTTGATTTAGGTGATTATCCCACATATTTATATGACAACAATCCGTTTAATGATGTGGAATATCTTTGGAATAGAGATGTTATTTTCGGTAGAGTTTATCAGATGACATTGGACAATGACCAAGAAGGATTTAAGCCTGGGATAACGAAGTTTGATGACTATTCAAGATGGCAATCTTCATATGTCTTTGGTATAGACGCTATTAGGCCAAAAGACGTTACTAAAACAGATAAAGAACAGATTCATTTAACAGGAGAGGATAAGGAAGTAATAAAAAAGAACATTGACCGTAATGTTACAAGCGTTGCCGATGAGCATCCCGATGTAGATTTTTATTATTTTTACTCTCCTTACAGTGTCCTTTCGTGGAATGAATGGCGGGCAGCTGGAACTTTATATAAAATGCTTGAGGCTGAGGCATATATAACTGAACTTATAGTTCCGCATAAAAACATTCACTTGTTTTCTTTTAACAATCGAACAGATATAACAACAGATTTGAATAACTATAAAGATGCTCCACACTACGCATGTTGGATAAATTCACTGATGCTTAAGTGGATGCACGATGGACAGTATCAGCTGACAGAGGATAATTACAATGAATATCTTAAGCAGGAATATGACTTCTATACTACGTTTGATTATGCAAGTGTAAACGGTCAGGTGGATTATGAAGCAGACTTCTATGCAGCTGCTTTGCTTAATAAAGAGCTTACAGGGATAGATCCGTTAGATGTTTTAAATGATGATAAGGTAGATGTTTTTATTAACGGAGCAGAGTATATTACGGATGACACAGGAAGGAATGCTATTGTTATTTGTCATGGGGCATTGGAAAGAGACTATAATACAGACCTCTTGACTGATTATCTCATGGATAAAGGTTTTATAGGAATTAAATTCGATGTAAACTTAGATGATGGTTATAACTACCTTTGCTTTGATGGTCAGAAAATAGTAGATCATGGAATGGTGACTGCATATGTTTATGATAAAGATAAAAATATAGTGGGACAGGTTAAAGCTAATTATAAAAATTTAGATAATGAGGTTCATCAATACGTTATTGATCTGTCTACAATAAGCGGAAATGTTACGGTTGTTTTGAATGGAGGGTATGTTGATTATACTGGTAGTCCAGATTCAAATTTCCAGTTTAGCAATATTTATATGTATTAAAACTTTCAAGTCCTGTTTTAGGGATTGACCGGTAGGGACTTGACAGAAGAAGTGTCAAGCTCCTGATCTTCTTTTTATGCGGGCTCGTTTCCGTAGAACAAAAAGATAAACAAAAAACAACAAAAAAACAACAAACATGAGCTGAAGTGAAAAGTTTATTTCCACTCTGAAAGCCTGGTTCAGAGAAGTGGCAGTTACTCTTGCAAAAGTCAAGCAGTTTTTTCCGATGACGGTAAGCACTTTTTTCCGACAACGGTAAGCAGTTTTTTCCAGTGACGGTAAGGAGATTTTTACATTCTCCGGTAAGCAGTTTTTTACAGTGTACGGTAAGGAGTTTTTTCTGGTAAGGTAACTCCTTTTCCGATAGATGAACCTTTAAAACTTCATAATTACGAGAACAGCTCCGGGTGCTTCAGCCGGTAGGATTGTCCCTGCAGGGAGAAGCACCTGGCATGGTGCAGTATACGGTCCAGCATGGCAGTCGTCAGAACTGGGTCGCCCATCATCTCCGCCCAGTCCGTGATCTCCTTGTTCGTTGTAAAGATGATCGAGTTCGTCTCATAGGTATCACTGATGAAGGTGAAGAAACGGTTGGCCTGTGCCCGGGAGATCGGCGTGTATCCGATCTCATCAATGATGACCAACTGGGCTTTCCTGATGTTCCGCAGCCGGAACCCGGCAGTCCTTTCGGTATCAGCGGTATCAAGGATCTTCACGAAATTCGACATCCGCTCGAAGCAGACGGT
>CAJOPP010000368.1 GCA_905236365.1 uncultured Lachnospiraceae bacterium | reverse complement strand
GAATTGTAAAAATATATAGAATTTATCTTTCCATTGAAATGTTTTTGTGATATGATACATAAGATTATTGAGGATTTTGGGAAGAAAATAATCACTTAAGAAAATTAATCATGCGATGTAGAATAGTGCAAAATATCTTTTGGAATCACAGAGTGAGCATGTTGACGCCGGAACGGAAGTTCATGTGCCGTTACATAGTATAAAGAGGAGGACTGTTTATGAAACCATTGAAAGAATTAACAAAGGCTGAGTTGTTGGCACTTAAAGAGTCACTGACAGAGGAGTATAAGGAGGCAAAAGAAAAAGGTCTCAAACTCGACATGTCAAGAGGTAAGCCTGGACTTTCACAGTTGGATTTATCACTTCCGATGTTGGATGTATTGTCATCGAAGGATGAAATGAAGGCAAGCGACGGCGTCGATGTTCGTAATTATGGTGTGTTGGATGGTATTCCTGAAGCAAAGCAATTAATGGCAGAGATGATGGATACGACACCGGATCATGTTATTATTTTTGGTAATGCGAGTCTTACGATTATGTATGATACGGTTGCAAGAGCAATGATCAATGGTATTCTTGGTGAAACTCCATGGTGTAAGTTAGATAAAGTGAAGTTTCTTTGTCCGGTACCGGGATATGACAGACATTTTGCCATTACAGAGAGTTTTGGAATTGAGATGATCAATATTCCACTTAACAGTGATGGACCGGATATGGATCTGGTAGAAAAATATGTAAGCGAAGATCCGGCAGTAAAGGGAATCTGGTGTGTACCAAAGTATGCGAACCCGACTGGTATCTCTTATTCTGACGAAGTAGTAAAGAGAATGGCGGCATTAAAACCGGCGGCAAAGGATTTTCGTATTTTCTGGGATAATGCTTACTGCATACACCATTTATATGAAGAAGCTGACAAACAGGATCGGATTTTGGATATTCTTTCGGAATGTGAGAAGGCAGGCAATCCGGATATGGTATTTGAATTTGCATCTACTTCTAAAGTGTCTTTCTCCGGTGCAGGTGTGGCAGCGATTGCGTCCTCTGAAGCCAATTTGAAGGATATATTGAAGACTATGACGATTCAGACGATCGGACATGATAAGATCAATCAGTTAAGACATGTAAAGTTCTTCAAGAACAGAGCGGGATTAGATGCACATATGATGAAACATGCCGAGTTGATGCGTCCAAAATTCGAAGCGGTTCTGAATGTACTCAGTAAAGAATTAGAAGGTTTAGACATTGGAACCTGGACGACACCAAGAGGTGGCTATTTCATTTCCTTTAATGCATTGGAAGGATGTGCAAAGGAGATTGTTGCGAAGTGTAAAGAGGCTGGTGTTGTTATGACGGGAGCTGGTGCGACCTATCCATATGGCAAAGATCCGAAGGACAGCAATATCCGTATTGCTCCATCGTTTCCTACGCCTGAAGAAATGCATGATGCAGCAGAGTTGTTTGCATTATGTGTGAAGTTGGTCAGTGTTGAGAAGTTATTGCAGGAGATGTAAAAAGATGAGATTACTTATCTGTTCAGCCCTGCTGAATAGATGCATCATTTGATAAATGTTACTGTTCAGACGTACGCCACCGAGTGAACTGTAACTGATAAACAGAAAAGCAGGTGTATTGAAAGAGAATACTCTTTTATACACCTGTATTTTTTGTTATAATGTGGAAAATATCAAAATACAAAAGATTTGATAATTGTTCAGGTAGCATCTCGCATTAACTGCGAGATGCGTACAAAAATGTATATTATACGATGCAACGGGTATAATGGAATGTGCGTCAGCACCATGCCTGTCATCGTATCTGTTCAGCCCTGCTGAATAGATACAGGATTTTTAGAAATTAGAGAGCACAAAATGCAATCAGGAAAGAAGGAATATGAATATGGCGAAAAAAGAGAACAAAACAAATGCAATGCGCATTTTGGATAAGAATAAGATTTCATACCGGATTAAGACCTATGAATGTGATGAGTTTATTGATGGAATCCATATAGCGGATATGAATGGTGATTCCTATGAGCAGTCTTTTAAAACATTGGTTACAGTGGGGAAAACAGGTGGTTATTATGTGTTTGTAATACCCATTGATCAGGAAATTGATATGAAAAAGGCTGCTAAAGAGGTGGGAGAAAAATCAGTAGAGATGATTCATGTGAAAGACATTAATGCGGTTACCGGATATATTCGCGGTGGTTGCACACCGCTGGGTATGAAGAAATTATATCCGACAGTGATTCAGGAAAGTGCAAAGAATTTTGAAGAGATTATCATTAGTGGTGGAAAGTTGGGAATGCAGATTTTGTTAAATCCATTGGATCTGGCAAAAACGGTAAACGGAAAGTTTGCAGATGTGATCAAATAGATAAAATAGGGGGG
>CAJOPP010000367.1 GCA_905236365.1 uncultured Lachnospiraceae bacterium | reverse complement strand
CGTAGCGGTACTAAATTCGCCGCTTTTTGGCGGCTCATTAAGTGCCGACGTTCACAAATAGCCCTGCATTGGACAACATATACCACATTCGGTGACTGTTTACTGGCTAACGAGTGAACTATAACACAAAATCATGAAGTATAAGGGGAAGTTTTGTTATAATGGACAAATAATACAAAACAAGGTACAATAAGGTCATATATTTATACATAGTAAGTTATAGGAGGTAAGAAGTTATGCCATTTATTGATTCAAAAATCAGTATTTCAGTAAGCGAAGAAAAGGAAAAGGAATTGAAAGCAAGGTTGGGACAGGCTATTTCTCTGATACCGGGGAAAAGTGAGGCATGGTTAATGACCGGATTTGAAGATAACTATCATCTTTATTTTAAGGGAGACAATTCTGCACCAATGGCATTTGTTGAGGTTAAGATTTTTGGAAAGGAGAATCCGGGTGCATTTGATGCGTTAACGGGGGAAATCTGTAAAATTTATAACGAAGTGCTGGGAATTGCATCAAACCATATTTATGTCAAGTATGAAGCAGTTGCAAACTGGGGATGGAATGGGAATAATTTTTAACCAGGCTGACAAAGGCAGGAGGAAAAAGGAAAAGAATGGAAAATAAGATGTTGCAGGTAAAGGATGAGATTAAAAGGGCAGTAAAGGGCAAGGATGCAGTTGTGGAAAAGGTACTTGCTGCCATATTGGCAGGTGGACATGTTCTGCTGGAAGATATTCCGGGTGTGGGAAAGACTACATTAGCAATGGCAATTGCGAAATCAATGTCTTTAAGTTACAAGCGAGTACAATTTACACCGGATGTTCTGCCGAGTGATATTGTAGGATTTTCCATGTATAACCAGGAGACAAAGACATTTGAATATCAGCAGGGAGCAGTCTGCTGTAACCTCTTTTTGGCAGATGAGATTAACCGGACTTCTCCTAAGACACAGTCGGCTTTGCTAGAGGTTATGGAGGAAGGAAATGTAACCGTAGACGGGGTAACTCATCCTCTGCCAGATCCTTTTACGGTTATTGCAACGGAGAATCCGTTAGGATCTTCCGGTACTCAAATGCTTCCGGAATCACAGTTGGATCGTTTTATGGTGTGTCTGTCTATGGGGTATCCGGAACACACTGCTGCAGTAGATATTCTGAAGGAAAATGCAAAGAAACCACTATCATTATTACAGAATGCGATTTCCGTAGAAGAATTGATGCAGTTGCGGAAAAAGACGAATGATATGTATGTGCATGATTCTATTTATGAGTATATTGTAACATTAGTGGAGGGAACCCGGACGAGTCCCCTGTTCTCTATGGGAGCAAGTCCGCGTGGAAGTATTGCACTCCTTCGGATGGCAAAGGCAATGGCGATTTTGAACAATCGGGATTATGTTACACCGGAAGATATTCGTAATGTATTTGTTGATGTGCTGGGACATAGAGTTAAGCTTAGTACAAAAGCCAGAGCAGAGGGAAAAGATATTAAAGCGGCATTGAATGAACTGTTTACAGGAGTGAAGGTGCCACGTACATAAAAGAATCCGTATGGAATAATAGAACAGAGATTAGAAGAAGGAAGGAGGAACAGCCGTGAAAAGATTGCGTAATAGGATACGATATATGATTGTGGTGGTATTGAATATATTATTTATGCTGGCTTTTCATAGCTATGTGAATCTTTTGCTGCTGGCAGGGCTTCTTTTGTTCCCATTTTATAGCATATATGGCGTGAATCAGGTGAAAAAGACTTTTTCTTTGCAAATATCTGTGCCGGATGAAACAATGGAGAAGGGAGAAGAATTCTTTTTACGGTTTTCCTTGCACAATCCAACGATATTTCCCTTGGTAAATGCAAGCTTAATGCTTACATTAGAGAATCGCTTTTACAAAGAGCATGGAGAACAAGAGCTGAATCTTCCGGTTCGTGCCAGAGGGAATACAGAAGTGGTCTATCCGATAGTAATGGATTATTGTGGTCGCTTTGGCGTTATTGCTAATCAGATAAGACTAGTGGATTTGTTGGGAATTTATGAAGTCGATGTTCCGTTGAATGAGCAGAGAGAATGTCTGATTGTGCCTTGCGGTTCCAGGTGTGATCAGGAAGCAGGCAGGATTTATAGTAATGGAGTTTCTGAGGCGGTGGAAAGCAAGCAAAAAGGATATGATTTTTCGGAGGTTAGTGGAATCAGGGAATATATTCCGGGCGATAAGTTGCAGAATATCCATTGGAAACTGTCAATGAAAAAAGATGAATTGATGGTAAAAGAACGTGTCAGTGTGTCTGCAATGCAGTTGAATGTATTAGTGGATCTGGCAAATGATGAAGAGATGCATTTAGAGTCAGTTTTGGAATTGGCAGATAGTGTAACAAGGTCTTTTGTGGGACAGAATCTTCCTTTTACAATATATTATTATAGTACGAATCAGGGAAGTTTAAAAGATTGCTATATTGGGAACGAAGTGGAACGAAATCAGTGGCTGGAGATGGTGCTTTATGATCAGAGCTATTCGGATTTTGGGCGGGTAGAGCAGATGTTTTTACAGGAAAATCCTTCGACGGGCTCCTACCTGTATATTGGATATGATCCGAAACAGGTAGAGAATGACAATACAATAACTGGAAAGCAGCAGACGATAGCGGCATTGCGAGGTAAATGAATTTGTTTGCGATGATAAGAAGGGCGGAATGACAGAATGTTTATTAGAAAAAAAAAGAAAGAAGAACCTCATAAAGGAGACATATTTTTGGCAAAAGGGATTTATATAAAACAGCCGACGATGGAGAATGGATCTGTTATGTTGAATTGTTTCCTACGTTGCCTGATTCTTTTTTTGCTGGTTTTTGGTTCAGTAGGAGGTTTTTTATCTGCTTTTCAAGTTTCCTATAACTTTTTGTTAGTCATG
>CAJOPP010000366.1 GCA_905236365.1 uncultured Lachnospiraceae bacterium | reverse complement strand
CTCCGACTGAGTTAAAACGCTCCGCGAGGATGCGCACGGATTCGGTTAGGAATTTGTCAGCTAAAGCTGATCCGAATCCGGCGCGCAAGACTCGCAAGCGAGTCTTGACATAACAATCAAAACATTTTAATGGCAGAGGAAGTTATCAGGTATAGAGAAATTAATATCTTAAAATTTTCCTCTTTTTCGTAAGTTTGATATATGTTTTTATATAAAGGATGATGATAAAATAAATACATCAAGTACATGGCGTTTGATATAAACGTGCACGTAAAAGAGGAGGACTATTTTATGAGAAAGAAATTATTATCTGTTGTATTAGCAACTGCAATGCTTGCAACTATGGTAACCGGATGTGGAAGTGACAGTTCATCGAGTACAGACAGCTCGTCAAACACGGACAGTACAACCAGTGACACAGCAAAGGATAATGCATCAAATGATGGGGGAGATAGTTCTGATGCCGGAGACAGCTCTGACGGTGGAGAGATTACATTGAGAGTATTTTCTAATCTTCCGGACAGAAACAATGGTCAGGGATTGGTAGAGCAGATGATTATTGATGAATACATGGAAGCTAATCCAAATGTTAAGATTGAAGTAGAAGCATTGGATGAGGAAGCTTACAAGACCAAATTCAAAGCATATTCCATGGAAGGCATGCCGGATGTTGTAAGTATCTGGGGACAGCCATCATTCTTAGATGAAGTATTGGATGCAGGAGTATTGGAAGCACTCAATGAATCAGACTATGCAGATTATGGTTTCTTAGATGGCTCATTAGAAGGATTTAAGAAAGACGGAAAGTTATACGGACTTCCAAGAAATACAGATGTAGCCGTGTTCTATTATAACCAGAAGATCTTTGATGATAATGGTTGGAGTGTACCGGAAACTTATGATGATCTTTTGGCCTTGGCAGCTCCGATTAAAGAGGCAGGACTTACACCGGTTGCTATGGATGGTGGAGATGGATGGCCAATGGCAGTTTATTTATCTGATTTGATGTTTAAGATTACAGGAGATTATCATCAGATCGCATTAGATGCACTGCAAAGCGGAGACTTTTCAGATCCGGCATTTACAGAGGCAACCCAGTTGTTGAAAGATGCTGCAGATGCAGGATTATTCCAGAATGGATATGATTCACAGGATTATGGAACTGCAATGAACTTATTTACAAATGGTCAGGCAGCAATGTTCTATATGGGAAGCTGGGAGACTTCTATGGCAACGAATGAAGATATTCCAGAAGAGGTTAGAACTAACATCAGAGTATTTACGATGCCAACAGTAAAAGATGGTAAGGCTTCAGCAACAGATATCGAGGCATGGAACGGTGGTGGATATGCAGTATCTGCAAATTCAGAGGTAAAAGAAGAGGCAATTAAGTTCTTGAATTATATGTATCAGCCTGAAAAATTATCCAAGTATGGATGGGAAAAAGGTGTTGGTATGTCCGCTCAGGATCAGTCTGATTATATGACAGGTGATGAGACAGAGCTTCAGAAGCAGATCGTTGACATTGTAAGTAAAGCAACAAAAGTTTCAGGAACAACGGTTAATGATTTAGGACCTGCAGTATTCAAGACTACAATTGAAAGTCAGATTCAGGGTGTATCGAATGGTACGATCACAATTGAAGATTTCCTTTCCGGAATTGGTGAGTCTGCAGTAGCAGGACAATAAATCAAGAGGAAAAAGGCGTTGAATTGATATGACCGCCAGAGTCCCATACCCCGCAGTAAGCTACAGGATATTTTGTATCCAACGCAGCAGAGCTGCGGGGTATTTTTCATTTAATGAAGGGAAAGAATGCTCATCATTGTAAATGGAAAGGAACGGATGGTCATGGAGGATAGTGTAAAAGATAATTAGAAAATAAAACAGACTCCGTATCCCAAGCGTGTTATGCGTACAGATCCGGAACTGGAATTAGAAAGGAGTATAACATGACAAAGTTATATAGCAACAAGAAAGTAATTGCTCTTCTTGTACTGCCGGGAATCCTGTTATTCCTGTTTGCGATTCTGGCACCAATTTGTCTGAGTGTATATTATGGATTTACCGATTATTCCGGAATGGGAACAGCAAAATGGATCGGTCTTAGCAATTATAAAGCACTGTTAAAAGATGAGGTGTTTTGGCTTGCACTTCGAAATTCACTTTTGTTAGCAATAGGATTTATCTTTATCCAGCATCCTTTGGCACTGATTGTTGCAGCGATTTTGGATAAGCTGGGAGGACGGGGAGAGAATTTTTTCCGATGCGTGTATTTTATTCCTAACGTTATTTCCGTTGCAGTCATTGCTTATTTGTGGAAATTTATCTATAATCCGGATTTTGGACTTCTCAATAATATCAGCAAGATGCTGGGAGGCAAAGGAGATACCAACTGGTTTAGTGCAGACAATGCAATCTGGGCGGTATTGCTGGTGCTGATCTGGCATGGATTTGGATGGGGAATGTTGATCTACTATACCGGGATTAAGAATATCGATCCCACACTGTATGAAGCGTCGGAAATCGATGGAGCAAGTAAAGTGCAGACCTTTTTCTATATCACCCTGCCAATGATGAAGCCGGTCATTCAGGTAAATGTGACTATGGCAGTTATTTCCGCATTAAAGCAGATGGAAACGGTTTATCTGTTAACCAATGGTGGTCCGAACAACCGAACACAGTTTACAGCCAATTATTTATATCAACAGGCATTTAAAGCATTCAGATATGGATACGGTAATGCAATCGGTGTGATTTTTATTATCATATGTTTATGTGCAACGGTTCTTTTGAATTGGATTTTTAAAGATCGGGATGAAGTGAAAGTAAGGAGGGCAAAAGCATGAGTGATGTGCAGAGTGTAGAGACGAGCAGTATACATAAAAATGCACAGGAAGAGGCACAGGAAAAGATTAAGAAGAGAAGAAAGAAAACAAAATGGAGCAAGGTTATTCTTTGGGTTGTGCTGAGCCTGGTGGCAATTATTCAGATATTCCCGTTAATCTGGTTGATTGATTTTTCTCTGGCCAGCAGTAATGAGTTATTTACCAGCGGACTTTTGATCATTCCGGAAAAAATTCAGTGGGGAAATTATCAAAAAGCTTTTGTTGACGGACATTTTCTGCTATACTTAAAGAACAGTATTCTGATCAATGGATTGGCAGTGATTTTAGTTATTCTGGTTTCTATTATGGCTGGGTTTGCCTGCCGGAGAATGAAATGGAAGTTGAGTGGATTTGTGAAGACTTTATTGCTGATGGGTATGATGATACCGATTCATGCAACCTTACTTCCGAACTTTAAGATTTATAGTCAATTAGGTCTTACGGATACTATTTGGGCGTTGCTGATTCCGTATGTAGCGTTTTCTCTTCCACAGGGATTGTTTTTGATGACAAGTTTTATTGAATCTATTCCGATAGAAGTGGAAGAGGCAGCAGTTATGGATGGATGTGGTATTTTTAGAATCATTTTCCAGATTGTGACCCCGATGTTAAAATCATCAATTGCGACAGTTGCAATCATGACGTTCCTGAATAATTGGAATGAATTTATGATGGCAAGTACCTATTTAAGTTCACCAAAATGGAAGACACTTCCATTCTCAGTATTGGAATTTACCGGACAGTATTCATCCAATTATGCAGTTCAGTTTGCAGTTATGGCACTGACGGCAGCACCGGCAGTTATTGTTTATATTATTTTGAATAAGCATATCACGAAGGGTGTAGCAATGGGTGCAGTTAAGGGATGACCATTGTCAATCCAGCGAGCGGTTACCTTAGATTGGAGGTGCGTTGCAACTCGCAGATAACTGGAATGGAGTGACCGGTTATTGTGTGAAAGAGTGTATGTGTCGTTATGTGATATACACAAAGTACACATGCTGGTACATTATAAAATACAAGGAAGAGCGGACATATGTGCAGAATTCGAAGATGGGTGAATCAACTTAGTGTCAAAAAGAAGCTGATATTTTATGGGTATCTGATCATTTCCCCTGTCTTATTGTTCATATGTGGCGTTCTTCTTTTTTCAAATTATAATCGGAATTCTAAGAGCAGGATGGAAAATAATCAAAACGATGTCAAGGCTTTGGCAGAAGGGATTTCAGTACTACAGACGGAAATCAAAGATTTCTCTACCTATATCTGCATCAATGGGGAAGTACGCAAATTGTTAACGACTGAGAATGTATCAAAGTTGAACCAGAACTCCAGAGTCTGGCTGGATGATGCGCCTATGCAGATTATTCAGGATATGATATCTTTAAAAGGAGATATAAAAACCATCTCCATTTATCCTGAAAATGGATTGCGTCCTTATCTTAGGTGCATGGATGGAAGTGCGTATTACTCTGGGATTGAAACGATTAAACATTCAAATGTTTATTGGCAGACATTGAACTGTGATGATGGGATATTGTGGAAGAGTGTACCCAAAAATGACAGAGAAACCTATCAGACAAATCGGAATGATAAGCTTGTTCTTTATCGTGAGGTGTATGATCTGGCTCATAAAATGCCGCTGGGGTTTATCACGATTGGAATTGCGAAAGAGGGAATACAGAACTTATGTGATAGCATTGTCAGAAACGGCAATGAAGGTGTTATCGTTTTTGACCGGTTTGGAGGAGAATTGTGTCGGAGTGGAGAGATACCGGAAGTGATTGAACAGTATCTGAAACAGGATGCCTTTATCAAGCAGAACTATCGGCAGAGGGATGATTATTTTACTTATGAGGGGTATTCGGTTGCCTGTATTCAGAAAGAAAAGTATGCCAGCATTGTATGTAAAATCGTTCCACCCATTAATAAGCAGATTTCCTTTATGGACTTTGCGTATACACCGATTAGTTTGTTACTTGGAGTATTGTTTGGGTTGTTGCCATTGCTGAT
>CAJOPP010000365.1 GCA_905236365.1 uncultured Lachnospiraceae bacterium | reverse complement strand
GAAGAAAAAGTAAGAGAAAGCGGGAATGTATTCATTAGTTATGTTCGGTAAAATCGGTTGTTGTTTAGTGGTCAACCACGCCCACGAATTGACAAAGGGATGAACTGTAACCTAAAGATACGAAAGTATGGATAATCAATAAAAGATGAATTGACAGAAGCCCACTTGTGCCATAAAATAAGAGTAACGATTCAAAACCAATGTCGTTAATTTAAGCTTTCCACTTAAGGAGAAGGTGGTGGCAAATCTATGATTTGACGTCGGATGAGATGACGAAAAAGTTTAAGTTACTGACATTGAACAGTTACAAGTGAAGATAGAGAACCAATGAGGCCATGTTGAATGGAGTGGGGGTGGGTAAATGGATAATAATTATATTCTCGAAAGGGATAAGATTATTGCTACCGCTATCGAATTACTGGATACAGAAGGGATGAGCTCCGTTACATTTAAGAATCTGGCAAAAAAATTAAATATGACGGAGATGATGCTTTATCGGTATTTTGGAAGTCTTGATGAGATTATGGTTGAGGTAGTGAATACGTTTACAAAACTGGATGATCGTATTATAGCATCGGTTGAGGCAATGGAGATATCACATTTAGACAAGATTCAGGAATACTTAAAATTAGCCCGTACTGATTACACAGATTATGGAGATTTTGCAATATTGATATTGAATTTTGAAGATTTTTTGCATAATACGAGAACCCGTGACCAGATTAACATTGCGATTCAGAAACGAGTCGATTTTGGCAAGAAGGAATTTGAAGCTGCAATAAAGGAAAATGAGATTGTAGATTATTTTACTGCAGAGGAGCTCTCTAATATATTTTTCGGATGTTTGTGGCAGGATATGCTGAATCGAAGAGTGTGGGTTGATGACAGAGAGGATGGAGAAGTAAAAGTTACTATGATCAGCAAGCTTGCAAAGGTTTTGAAGAAGAATCCTGACCAGGAGGTTCGGGAACAATTTATGAATTAGAATGTCAATTGAGCAGATTATTACTATGATAAATAGTATAATAATCTGCTCTTTTTGTTACTTTCGGTATTTAGAAACTGAAGTACTAGTTAAAGTATATAGCAATCGCATGCAGTACCAGTAAATGAACGGGATAGAACCAGTAGAAGAACATTTTTATATTTGGCCCCCGTTTGCCGTTATAAAAGGTAATTGGTATCATTGCAAGCAATCCGTATAGTTCAAAAGTTCCGAAAAATGTATATAAGATCAGAGCACAAAGCAAGAGACGGAACCAGGGCATTTCACGAGTTAAATAAAACATCCCGATTAAAAGAACGCCTCCAAGTCCATAATCACATTGGATAAAGTAAGCAGCCACCCAAATGAGAATAAGGGGTACGACATAAGCCCGTTTTGTGTTCATTTCTTCTAAACAGAATAAAGAAAGCAGTCCCAGAGCCAATGTGATAAATACATTTTGATGATTAGGCTGAAAGACTGATCCGTAAAATGCCAGATCAAAAGGTATTTCCGACAGAAGTGCGAAGATAGCGAGCCGAATCAGATAATTCACATGACTTCTTGTGTGATGAAATCCCTCTACAATCAAAAAACAGTAAATGGGAAAGGCGATTCTTCCAATGGCACGAAAAGAAGCTGTGCTGTGAAAAAGGATAAGACCGGTATGATCAATGAGCATAGCGATAATTGCAATTATTTTTAAAGTAAAACTGTTAATAAAACCAAAAGATTTTTGTTCCAAGGAATATGTCTCCTTTCTATCGTAATAAACAGAAAATGCTTAACCGTATGATTCCTGATAAAGAATGAGTCAGGCGTGAAATATATGTCTGTTTGTCGAAGAAACAGATCGTCAACCTGCATTTGCTAACCTGCTTCAATAGCAGTGATTCAAGTATAACAGAGGATTTCCAAACTTGCAATCCGGTTTATTGTGAATTTGAGGTAGCATTTATGGAAAAATGTTGGTATAATAATTGTTAATAATGCCCGTTCTTGCTGTATATGATGAGCCAGAGATGAATTGGTTTGTTTTTTTGGGCTGCTGTGAAGCAGTTGACTTGCAAGAAAGACATAAAGAATATTTTTTGAGATAACAATATATAGTAACAGAAAATAGTGTTATCATGATGTGAAATATACGTACATATTAGGGAAATATTCCTATATATGTGGAAAAGAGCAAATTTTGAGATTAGTAAACTGGAAAAGGAACCGTTGTTTTTGAACAGTTCCTAAGAAGAGAAAGGAGATCTATCATGGCACAATTTAAGACAGTATCCATAGGAGGATATGACAAGGCAACAGTGGATCAGTATGTTGACGAGATGAAGAAGTCTCATCAAAGAGATATTGAGGATTTGAAGCAGACGATAAGCAAACTAAGTGAAACTGTCAAGAATCTGCAATTAGTAAAGGATAGTATGAGTTCTGAATCTAATCAGGCAATTGAGAACATGCAAAAATATAACGAATCGCTTCAGAATGAATTAGAAAAAGCGAATCGCAAGATATCGGAGCAGGAAGAGATTTCGAAGACTTACTCAAGCAAGTTAGAGCTGATTTCCAAGACGTTGGTGGATACGAATGAGCGCTGTGATATCATGCTGAAAGAAGCTGAAGAGAAAAGTACAAAAATGATACAGGAAGCAGAGACAAAGAGTAAGGAGATGTTAGTTTCTGCAAAAGAGGAAAGTGATAAGCTCTTAAATAATGCAAAGAGTCAGAGCTCCTACATGATGACAGAGGCTGAGAAAAAGAGTCATAATCTGATTGCAGATTCTGAGCGGCAGAGTGCCAATATTATCAGACGTGCAGAGGAAGAACGGGAAAGTCTGCGTGTGCGTGCGGAAGAAGAGTACAAGCAGGAAGTCGCAAAGAAAACAAAAGAATGTGAGAAAATGATTGCGGATGCAACACAGGAAAAAGAAAAAATGTTGTCCGAGGCGAGAGAAAAAGTTGCTTCTATTCGTGGCTCCATGAAGAGGGAGTGCGAGAGCGTAAGCAGCTATATGACAAGTCTGATGCAGTCTGTTGACGGAATTGTCAAGGCATGTACGGAGACAAAGGTGATAACCGATAAAGCATTTAAAGGAATTGAAGGAGTCAAGCCGCCGGCTCTTCCGAATGAAGATGATGAAGAGATACCGCAGATTCAGTTTAAGTAGAGTTCCAAAGAGGGGTTGCTTATGATAAATACAGAGAGAATGGAGAATTTTAAACAATTTGCAGAGGATATGGAATATCCTATGATTACGTTTGAATCGGAGTCCGGAAATATGATTGAAATGAATCATCAGGCAGAGGTAATCTTCGAAAGTCCGGTAAAGCATGTTGAGATAAAGCCGGGAGACTCGCTGTCAAAACATAATTTCTGGGAGTTGCTTCATAAAAGAAAACGTCTGATGCGGTCACATATCTGCCTGAAGGTGGATGGCAGGGAATATATGGTGCGAGGACTGATTCATGAAATGGTTACAAAGGATGACAAGCTTATCTACACATTACTGTTTGATCTGCGGTCCGGAGTCGATGTGGAAAGTCTGAGCCTGGAGCGTATTGTTTACCATGCAGGAATGGTGGCAATTGATATTCGAAAGGAAGAAGATCGTTTTCGGATAGGATATGTATCTCAAAATGTGGAGCAGTATGGATACACGCAGCAACAGATTTATAATAACGATATTACCTTTGAGGATGTGATTTGTGAAGAAGATATAGACTTTGTAAATGAGACAATTGAGAATGCGGTCAGAGCACATGAAAAAGAAGTTTCGGTGGAATGCAGGGCGTTTACCGCTGAAAAAGAATTGATAATGGTACGTATCTCACGTTACTACAATTTTGATGAAAATGATGATATTCTTGGCTATGAAATGCTGATCACGGATTTGAGGGAAGAACAGCAGAGGAATAAAGAAAACACATACTTAAGCAATGTGGTTTCTAAAATGAAGAGTGTCTTGATCGTAAAATCCTATTATCAGGGAAATAGAACTCTCAAATATATTTCTGCCAATGCAGGAATATTGGGAATGAATATAGAAGCACTGAGAAAAGGGTATAAATTGTCAGAGGATTATATACATCCGGAAGACAGAGATGGAGTAATTGACAGCGTATATCAGGCTGTAGCAAGTGGAGCAACGGATTATGTGCAGACTTATCGTATGGTGCAGGATGATGGTACACAGATCTGGGTTGAAAATGAAGTCAGAGTCAATCGGATATCGGATGGAGAGGCTGAAGTTCTGTTCCTGATTACTGATATTTCAGAGATAAAGAAGATGGAAAAAGAGCTGGCGGCTGTGACCAAGGATGCCTCTTCTAAGGAGATTGAAAGCCGTATTTTGGCATTACCGAGACTGGATAAAACAGATACAAAAACCATTGAGCGGTTTAATTTACTGGCTGCCAACTTATGCAAAAATTCCGGATACTATGGAGTTGTGATAAATTTGGACGGGGAGATATTATCAGTCCCTGCAGGACCTGCTGAGAATATGGGGCAGTTTTATGATATGTTTGAACGGTCAGAATTTAAAGAACAATTTGCGAGCATATCAGAAAGGATTGAGGAGACAAAAATTCCTCAGAGTGCTTCTATTAAGTTGAATCAGCAGGTAGTGCAACTTGTATTTGCTCCCCTGATTGTGGAAGACACACTGATAGGATACTGGATACTTACCAGTTTTGATGAGAATGGACAGGCATTGCTGGGGACAGTAGCGGAACTGCATTGGCATATCGCAAATGATATTGCAACTTATTTTTATTCCGAAAGGGTAATTGAAAATCAAAAGACATACAGAATGTTGGCAGAGAGACGAACCCAAAAGCTAATGCAGCAAAGAAGTGCTATTGAGGATATGTTGGCAGCTTTGGTTCGGGATGGTGAAAATAGTCTTCATGAGATTTTCCAGAAAGCAGGTTCCTATTTGTTCATTTCTGATATGGGAATGTATTTGGAGAATAAAGAAACCAAAAATGTGGAAAAATATCTTGTACGAAATCAATCAGGAGAAGAAAACACATTTGGAAGACAGATGGAGCTTTCCGTATCAGAATATCATGTCTTAACAGAGCTTTTTAAGGAAAGACCGGTTCTGATCGTTGACCAGAAAACAGAGGAACCGTTTTTAAAGGAATTGATTCGAAAAGCGAATATGGAAAATATGGTCATAATGCCATTGACTACCATATCCGGACAGAAAGGATATGTTGTGTTAGCCAATTCCGTAAAGGATCATCCTTTCGAGGAGAAGCATATTCCGTTTATTACCAGCACGATCCATATTGTAGAAAGTGCTATTGGTGGCAAGAACAAGGTTGATAAGAAGGAAATTATCAACGAAGGTATTTTGGAAGCATATGATTATATCCGGGATGCAGTTTTTGTAAAAGAAGTTTCGTCCGGAGAGATTATTTTTGCCAATAAGGCTACAGAAAAACTATTTGGTTACAGTCTGGTAGGAACCCAGGTAAGTGATATTTTGAATGATCAGGCGGAGCAGTATCGCCATATACAGGGAATTCGTAAACGATTTATAGCTAATAAAAAGGTCACAAAATGGCAAAGCTATATGAAAGAGCTGGATCAGATTATGAATATTGTAGAGATCCAGATGGAGACTTCGTCGGGAAAAGAGTATAGTATATTTATTCTTAAAAAGAATAAGAATAAATGATCATTTGCTCCGGTTATGTGGTTAACCGGATGCTGTAAGTTATAGATGACTGTTTTGATTTAGAAGGAAAAGGATAGTCATAAAGATAATATAAATAAAAATTAGAAAATTGTCGATATAGATAGGAAAGGGGTAAGAACATGGCAAGTTCGGACATAGGAATTGATTTGGGTACAGCCAGTATCCTTGTATATGTAAAAGGAAAGGGAGTTGTATTGAAGGAGCCTTCAGTTGTGGCTTTTGACCGTGATACGAACAAAATCAAGGCAATCGGGGAAGAAGCCAGACTTATGCTTGGAAGGACACCTGGGAATATTGTAGCAGTACGCCCTCTTAGACAGGGTGTGATTTCAGACTATCGGATCACAGAGAAGATGCTGAAGTACTTTATTCAGAAGGCAGTGGGTAAGAGCTTTTTTGGAAGACGACCAAGAATATCTGTCTGCGTACCAAGTGGGGTTACAGAAGTTGAGAAGAAGGCGGTTGAAGATGCAACATATCAGGCTGGAGCAAGAGATGTGTCCATTATCGAAGAACCGGTTGCAGCGGCAATTGGAGCAGGAATCGATATTGCAAGACCTTGTGGTAATATGATCGTGGATATCGGCGGAGGAACAGCGGATATTGCGGTGATTTCATTAGGTGGAACTGTGGTTAGTACCTCTATCAAGACAGCGGGCGATGATTTTGATGAAGCAATCGTACGCTATATGAGAAAGAAACACAATCTTTTGATCGGTGAGCGTACAGCAGAAGAGATCAAGATCAAGATTGGAACCTGTTATCGCAGACCGGAGAATCTGACGTTAGAGATTCGGGGAAGGAATCTGGTAACAGGACTACCAAGAACGGTAGTCGTGTCTTCAGAAGAGACAGTGGAAGCGTTGGAAGAAGTGACGGAGCAGATTATTGAAGCAGTCCATTCCGTTTTAGAAAAGACACCACCAGAGCTTGCAGCAGATATTGCGGACAGAGGAATCGTCTTAACAGGCGGTGGTGCAATGTTACACGGATTGGAAGAGCTGATTGAGGAAGAAACCGGTATTACAACCATGACTGCGGAGGATCCAATGACTTGTGTTGCAATTGGTACCGGTAAGTATATAGAATTTCTGAGTGGTGCAATGGAAGAAGAGTAGGCATGAAAAATTGGACTGATCAGGGGGCGACGTTACTGTTCAGACGTACGTCACCGAGTGAACTGTAACGAGGCAACAGTCTGAGGAGCAAAATGACTGAAAAGCAGAGCGGATTAAGAAGTGGCAGCACCGAAATAGTAGCACATTAAGAAAAGGACTGGAAGAACAGGAAGAGGAGTTGACAAAATGGTAAGAGGTCTTTACACTGCATGGACCGGCATGGTAAACGAACAAAAGCGTTTGGATGTTATTTCCAACAATATGGCAAATGCAGATACTACCGGATTTAAGAAAGAGAAGGTGACATCCCAATCCTTTGATGATGAATTGACTTTACGCATTCATGATAACAATGTAGCACCGGCCCTCAAACGACGTATCGGTAATATGAATCTGGGTGTGAAGATTGGGGAGACTTATCATGATTTCTCACAGGGGAGTTTACGGGAGACCGGTAACACATATGATTTAGCACTCAGTGGAGATGGATTTTTTACAATTCAGACAACGAACAAGCAGGGAGTGACCACGACCCGATATACAAGGGATGGATCATTTACTGTAACAACGGATGGTTATCTTGTTACCAAGGATGGAGATTTTGTGTTGGATACGAATGGAAACCAGATCCAGATCGAGGGGGCACAGACAGCCCGGGATGTAGCCTTTGACGAGCAGGGAAATATATTGGTAAATGGTCAGCAGATTGCAACCTTGAATATTGTGAATTTTGAAAATCCACAGGCATTGCTCCTATACGGGGAGAATATGTATGAGCCGACTAATGCAGCGGGACTACAGGCATCTACAGCAAGAGTACATCAAGGATTTTTGGAAATGTCCAATACCAATGTTATTCAGGAAATGGTTGATATGATCACCATTACAAGAGCATATGAGGCAGGTCAAAAAATGATTCAGACCGAGGATGATACATTATCAAAATCCGTAAATGAAATCGGAAAATTATAGGGAGACTCCGGAAGATGAGTCGTTTTCCGGAATGAATTGACTGACTACTATCTTATAAGGGAGGTTAATGATATGATGCGTTCATTATGGACTGCGGCATCAGGGATGATAGCCCAGCAGACAAATTTAGATACGGTTGCGAATAATTTGTCGAATGTAAATACGGTAGGTTACAAGAAGGATACAGTGGAATTTAAGTCGTTACTTTATCAGACATTACAATCTCCGTCGACGAACAATGCAGCGGAAAACAAACCGGTTCCTGCACAGGTGGGATTGGGTACCCGTACTGCATCGATTACGACGGTATTTTCTCAAGGAAGTCTTCAATCAACAGACAATAATACATATATGGCAATTGAAGGAAATGGATTTTATAAGATACAGGATAAGGAGGGCAATATCTGCTATACCAGAGACGGAAGTTTTGTTTTGCAGCCGGTTGCGACCGGCACCATGCTTTGTACATCATCCGGCGATCCGGTTCTTGACCAAAACAATAATACGATCATTATTTCGTCAGAATATAAAGTGGATGATTTTATAGTAGATATCGAAGGTAATCTCTTTGTTTCATCAGGATTAGATCGGGAAATTCCGCTTACACAGACATTGAATGGTCAAGAATATCAGCAAAAGATTGGTTTGGTACAGTTTAACAATCCGGCCGGTCTGGATAGTGTTGGTAATAACTTATATCAAGTAACGGTTGCGTCTGGTGACCCGTTAGAGGAGTCCGCCAATCAGGCATTGAAAAAGAGTCGGATCCATCAACAATATCTTGAGATGTCCAACGTACAGGTAGCAGATGAAATGGTAAATATGATCGTAGCACAACGTGCTTACGAGATGAATTCCAAAGCTATTCAGGCATCGGATGAAATGTTACAACAGGCGAATAACTTGCGTAGATAGTGAATACATTATAGCAATTTTGCTTTGAGGATGATTGTTAAGAAGCAATATGTTACAAATTCGGCGGCTGACGTGACTTTTTTTACCATAACCTGAACTGTCCGGTTATTCGCTGAATGTAGGGGGTGAGTGAGTGAACGGTACAGCAGCAAATGAAAAATTGTTACAGTTTAGTGGTTAGCCCCCGTGCTGTTTACTGACATTGCGAGTGAAATGTTACGAAAAATTAGATAATTAAATTATGTATAGTGTATTGACATTTTTGTGTAATCTATGATAAACCTTTATTATATATTACAAGGGAAAAGGAGGTATTATGGCAATTACAGGTATTGATGCAAGCAGTTATTATAGTGATTATTATTCGCAGGCAACGAATG
>CAJOPP010000364.1 GCA_905236365.1 uncultured Lachnospiraceae bacterium | reverse complement strand
CATTGTGCATTGCCTTGTCTGGCGTTGGAGACACCTGTTTTGTTGGTGAGACCCAATTTTAATTCTGTTCGTTTTACTCCATATAAGGATTGGATGCATACTGCGGTGCCCCAGCAGGTAATAGAGGGGAAATTTAGGGATTTTATGTTGAATCCGCCAGAGAATCCATCCGATTATAAACCGGTTCGGGCACAGCTGGAAAAGACGATTTCTGATTTTCTTGAGCAGGCGAAGCAGGAAAAAAGAAAAGCTTCTGAACTGGTCCGAACGGAATTTACAGAGTTAGAATTGATGAAATGGCAGAATGAGACGATGAAGCAGACGCTTCACAGCTACCATATCGAAACCCACATTGACCTGAACGAAATGCAGAGACTAAGGAAACAGCTTAAAATATATCAGAGTCTCGGAAAGCCTGCGGAAATAAAAAGTTCATTGTGGTATTTGGAGCAGTATAAGAAACTGATCAATTATAAGTTCTTTAAAAAGAGTGTGAAAGCTGCTGCAAAAGTAAAAAGTGGATTTCGGAAAGAAAAATAGAAAAACCATTTAGAGATGAGGTGGTAGTATGGAATCAATTTTAATTAAAGATACAACAAAGGAGCAGCGGGAGAAGATTGTGGCACGCTCCCTGTCTTTTTGCGGAGGAGCATGCGATTTTTGTAACGGATGCGACAATATTGGCGGTGGCAGTATCGATAGTCTTTATCAACCTTATATTGATGGTGAGAAAGAGATTGCGGAAATCAATGCAGAGTATAGAAGAGGAATGGTCCACGGATAAAAAGATTTGTATACTAGTGAAGATGAAATCTTATAGCAGGATTTGTAAGTAAAAATCCTGCTATAAGATTAGAAAAAAATAAATATGTATAGGATGAGAGAAGGCATGAGCGAGGATCAGAATATTTATAATAAATTAAAAGCCTTAAAGCAGTATTTAAATGAATTGAACAGTGTGGCAGTTGCATTTTCCGGTGGCGTGGACTCTACCTTTTTGCTAAAGGTGGCACATGATGTGTTAGGAGACAATGCTATAGCAGTTACTGCCCAGTCCTGTTCTTTTCCCAAAAGAGAGTTAAATGAGGCAAAGGCATTCTGTGAAGCGGAAGGAATCAGACATTTTATCTGTGAGTCTGAAGAGTTAGAGATTGAAGGATTTGCACAAAATCCAAAGAATCGTTGTTATTTGTGTAAGAGAGAATTGTTTGAAAAAATGATAGAACTTGCGAAAGAGCAGGGCGTTCGCTACATTGCAGAAGGTTCTAATCTGGATGATAATGGAGATTACAGACCGGGATTGCAGGCAGTAGCAGAATTGGATGTCAAAAGTCCTCTACGAAAGGTAGGACTTTCGAAGAAAGAGATTCGGCAGCTTTCCAGAGATTTGAATCTTCCGACTTGGGAGAAACAATCGTTTGCCTGTCTGTCGTCCAGATTTGTATATGGAGAGACAATCACAAGAGAAAAGCTGGCTATGGTGGATAAGGCGGAACAGTTGTTGTTAGATTTAGGATTTCATCAGATCCGGGTTCGGATTCATGGAATGATGGCAAGAGTGGAATTATTGCCGGAGGAATTTGAAGCATTTATGAAGAAGGAGGTTCGGGAACTGGTCATCAGCAGATTTAAAGAATACGGATTTACCTATGTCACGTTGGATCTTCAAGGATATCGTACTGGAAGTATGAATGAGACACTCTCTTGACAATTGTGTGAAAAATAATATAATGACAATATCTATCAATAATAAATGAGGGTGGATACTGCTTGTTGTTTCTGAGGAAAGCCTCACAAGAACAAGGGAGATGGTCAGCCTGAGAATTACATTAAAAGGATAGAATACTATGTTATGTTGTTGACATAATATCAGATAATAAAGGAGAAAACCGCATGGATAAGATGATGGTACAGAAGATCAAGCAGTTAAAGGAAGAAAAGGATGTTGTTATTTTAGCACATTACTATGTAGATGGTGAAGTGCAACAGATTGCCGATTATGTAGGTGATTCATATTATTTAAGTAAGATTGCAACCAAAGTAAAAGAGAAGACTATCTTATTTTGCGGAGTTTCATTTATGGGAGAAAGTGCAAAAATTCTGAATCCGGAGAAAAAGGTCGTTATGGCAGACGAGTATGCGGACTGCCCGATGGCACATATGGTAACGGCAGAACGGATTGCAGAGGTGAGAGCTGAGTATAAAGATGTAGCGGTTGTATGTTATGTCAATTCTACTGCGGAAATCAAGGCACTTTCAGATGTATGTGTAACATCATCGAATGCTATCCGGGTGGTACAAAGAATTAAGGAGAAGAATATTTTCTTTATTCCGGATAATAATCTTGGACGTTATGTGGCACAGAAAGTTCCGGAGAAGAATTTTATTTTTCATGATGGATTTTGCCATGTTCATAAAGGAATTGAAGCTGCTGCTGTATTAGAAGCAAAGAAGTCTCAGCCAGATGCCCTGGTTCTGACCCATCCGGAGTGTACAATGGATGTTCTGGAGCTCTCTGATTTTGTAGGTAGTACATCAGAGATCATTGATTATGCAACAAAGAGTGATCATAATAAGTTCATCATCTGTACAGAGATGGGAGTTTTCTTCGAACTGATGCAGAAGAATCCGGATAAGAAGTTCTATTCTGTTGGGCATAGACAATTTTGTCCAAACATGAAACGTGTGACATTGGACAAAGTTTTGGAGGCAATGGAGAAGATGGAGCCGGAGCTTACTTTGGATGCTGATATTATGGAGAAAGCATTGATACCATTACAGAAAATGTTAGAACTTGCTGAGTAACGAAGGGCGCGAGAGTGTGTCTTTCGTAGAATCTGCCGGTCGCCCGCACTTGCCGTGGATGGTGTGCTAACAATGTAAATTGTACCAGCATTGGGCATACTGGAATGTGAAGCTGTGTCTAATGCGTAACAGTGAAGCCAAACTGAACGGTTACCTTTGTAAAGAATTTCCAAGGAAATTTGTCGATATTTTGATTGTTATTTGTTGAAAATAGTAATACAATAAAACTGATATTATACAGAGGTAATATCCTTGTTCGAGCAGATATTTTATATCTCAGACAGAGATCCCCCCCGCCTCTAAGCAAAGCGTAGGCGGGGGCAGGAAACTTGTCTCAGGCGGGGCCCAATCTCCGTCTGAGATATACGCTCCGCGAGGATGCGCAGGGATTTGCATATGAAATATGTCAGCAT
>CAJOPP010000363.1 GCA_905236365.1 uncultured Lachnospiraceae bacterium | reverse complement strand
GATTTACAGGAGAAGTATGTTCAGAAAGAAAAAGAACAATTCATAAAATTTATTAATCAGGTATGCCATAATTATGAAAAGGGCAAGACACAAGAAACAATTGCAGAGGATTTGATGGAATCGATTGACACAGTAATGGAGATATGTGAGATTATAGATTCTTTTCAATCAGAATATACCGTGGAACAGATTTATCAAGAATATACAAAACGGGGGTGAAACCATGCACAATAATTCTATACAGAATAAGCTGGGCATATGGCTGCAGTTCTTTAGTTCAGATCGACCGGAGGATGTGATATGTAAAGGCATAAGCGTGTGTAAATAAACAGGCACAGAAGAAAAGATGATTTCTGATGTTTCGGTATGAATCCGGATCCGAAACTGGGATAGGGAGAAAGTGTATGAAAATATTATATATTGATTATCAAATGTATGGAAAAGAAGACATTATCCAGGCATTTCAATTATTGGGGAATGATGTAAAGTCTGTTGATTTTCCTCTGCAGTTTGGGGAAACTTCGAATCAGACCGAGGAGGCAATCTTTGAAGAATTAAAAAATAACAGTTATGATGTTGTGTTTACATCCAATTACTATTCTATGGTGTCCAACCTATGTAATAAGTCAGGAGTAAAGTATATTTCCTGGACATACGATAGTCCAAGAATCGCATTATATGACCGCTCGATTCTGAACGAATGCAACTATGCGTTTACTTTTGACAGTGATGAGTGTGCGACTTTGCGGGAAAAGGGAGTAAATACAGTATATTATATGCCTCTTGCAGTGAATCCGGAACATATTGGAAAGTTAAAAATCACGGAGCAGGACAAGCAATTATTCTCGGCAGAGGTGGGCCTGGTGGCATCCTTGTATAACGAGGAGCACAATCTATATGACCGTATGGCGGTAAAGCTGGATAGCTATACGAGGGGATATCTGGAAGGTGCGATGCAGGCACAAAAGAATTTATTTGGTGGTTTTATTTTGGAGGATATATTGCAAAATAAGGAAATCTTGCAGTCTATGTATCAGGCTATGCCGTATCAGGTTCAGAATAGTCTGGCGAGTCAGGAATATGTGTATGCGAATTATTTTCTGTCAAGAAAAACAGCTACTATGCAACGCCTGGAGTATATCAGAGCTATTTCTGACCGGTATGATATGAAAGTATATACACCGGGAGATTTGTCGGAAATTCCGAATGTAACGCACATGGGAACGGTGGATTACCAGACGGATATGTATAAGGTGTTCAAGTTGAGCAAGATCAATCTGAATATCACGTTGCCTTCCATTCATACAGGAATTCCGCTTCGTGCAATGGATATTTTAGGAGCGGGTGGTTTTCTGCTTACTAATTATCAGAATGATTTTATAGGGTTGTTTGAACCGGATGTGGAGTTTGTCTATTTTACATCCTTAGAGGATGCATTGTTGAAGATAGAATATTATCTGAACCATGAAGATGAGAGAAGGCAAATCGCCGAGAATGGAAGACGAAAGATGGAACAGTGCTTTACGTATTATAATCAGGTGGAACAAATGTTGGAAATATCTATGGACGACAGAGTTATTCGGCAGACATTCTCTTAAGACAATACAAACGTGTACGAGGGACACCGGGAAAAAGTAAATTATAAAGATATTAATCCGGAACTGGAGGAAGTAAGACAGGTCTGCTTACCTCCTCTGCCAGTACTAATATCATCCTGTATTACTCCAGTAACCTTAGCTTTTGCAGGTCTGCGTTCATTTAGACCCCTGCCAGTTCCAATATCCTTTGTAGCTTTATACTATATGTGTGTTCATTCCTGATCTTTGCCTGCCCATTTTTTGCAATCTCCATGCGTTCGTCGTCATGCTCAAGATAATAAGCAATCTGGTTAAGCAGATCCTCCTGGCTTTCATAAACGGCAAGGTCTTTACCAATCTCAAAGTATTCAGGAATCTCTGCCTGATAGTTAGTAAGCAGGAATCCGCCAGCCCCCATGGTGTCGAACATGCGAAGCGGCATTCCGGTACGGATTGGTCTGTTCGTCATGCTTAGGTTGATCTTGCTGCATTTGAATATCTTGGGCATCATGGTGACGGAATCAGCACCGCCGCGGAAATTTGCTTTCGGAAATCTTGATACATCACTTAATGTCCAAAGGTCGAATTTGAAATGCTCGGAAATGTTCTTAAGTGTCATGAAACGTTCCTGCTCGGTGCATTTATACCCGATATAGGTGTCGGCGATAATGGCACGGTCGTCTTCTGTATAATCTTCGCCGAGAGGGTACCAGCCGGCTTCCTTTTTAAACTGTTTGACAAATTCATCCGTGAGTGCATCCTCCAGAAAGTTATATCCGTATACGTTAAGCTGTGCAGCGATAAGACCGTCGACATATCCTTTCGTAAATGGTGACAGGTTATCAACAATTGTGTTATATCTGCATTTCTCTTCATAAGTTGATCCGATAAATGATATATCACAGTCGTAATTTCTATGGTCCTCATCTGTCAGTTCAAATGAATTCCAGGCTTCATAGTCACAGGCGAGCGGCATATAATATATGTTGTCGGGATTGCGATTGACAAACTTATGATATTGGCTGCGGTCAAACATAAATATCCTGTTGACGGGAAGTTCAATCGTGTTTGAAAATAGCTCAAAGTCAGGGTTATCAACTGTCCAGCATACATATGGAAGTTTGAATACATTGCAGCATCTTGAGACGATAGGAAGAAAGTTGACGGTGAATACACAATCATATTTCTTCTTCTGAAGCTGGTTTGCCAAAGCCTCTAAGTAGTCTTTGTCATAATCATAGCTTTCAAACTTTTTGGTCATATAGTCAACATCGTAGTTCAAGTATTTGAATGCGTTGGCAATGCCATCTTCGCAGATTGAACCACGCTTGCAGAAGAGGATGCGGTATTGCCGTAAGTCGTCACCGGCTTCGTTATTACATTTTCGGGCGTTGTCGGATACATTACTTTGTAAGTTGGTGGCGTTAGGGGATGAGGCTTCTTTGTTAATCTTATGGTGCATTTCTCCCGCAGGCTTCTTATCAAATTTTATTAACAGATCATCTCTTAAAATTTCCAGATCCTTTCGGGCAAATTCATAATTTAGAAAGTTAAGCATCAGATTATCAAATGCGTTGCTCTCCCAAAAACGAAACGGATTGGTCTTATAATCAGGAACCTCGCTCAGTATTGTGTTCCGCATTTCTATATAGTAGTCATATGATCTTTCCGGAAATTCCTGAAAAATCTCCCATAGCATATAGACATAATATTTTTCAAGAAACATCCACTCGATGCAGTCCTTGGTTGTGATCTGGGCAAGTGCTGCGGTGTTGCTGCTATTTGTTGCGGCAGGGGATATGGTCTTGTCGGAATTCAGGTTATTATTTCTGATGTTATTCGGTTCTGTTTGTAAGACTGTAGCATTATCAGCTTCAAGTAATCCTCTTTCACGACATGTCTCGAGAAATCCAAGTGCGATCGTCATCTTATCAAACTGATATTCCTGACTCTTTCGCTGTACGGTACCTTCGGGATTGACATAGTAGTGATATAAAGCTTCATCAATTCTGTAATAAGATTTTGCATAAAGAAATGCCAGATAACAGAAGAAGATATCTTCGTATCGTATCTGTTCCGGACAGAATATATCATTATCCGTAAGAAAGGATTTCTTGAATACCTTGCTCCAGAGTGCAGTTATGCCGATCTGATCTCCTATGAATTTTGCACGGACTTCCGGTCTTGTCAGGTCAAGATATCCGTTATCGCCGAGCCGTTTGACTGATGTGCGGTGTTTTTCATCTTTTGCCAGATCCCAGCGGCACTCTACAAAATCACAGTCGTATTTCTCTATGGCAGACACCATCTTCTCGAACATGGTAACATCGACCCAATCATCAGAATCCACATAGCCGATGTATGGTGCAGAGGCATACTCAAGAGCAACATTCCTTGCAGTGCCCTGACGGCGGTTCTCCGTGAAGTTGATAACAATTATATTGTCCGGGTATTGTTGTTCTAAGGAGGTCAGCTTGGCGAGGGTGCCGTCGGTTGAGGCGTCATTTACAAATATAAGTTCCATATTCTCAAAGCCGAGAGTCTGGTTTTTCAGACTGTTAAAACAACGGTCAATGTATTGTTCCACGTTATAGCATGGAAGTATAATGCTGATTTTTTTACCCATAATGTGATACCTCCTGGTATTTGTGTAGGGTGTACTTTAATTTCATAGTTCATAGCACACCACATTGTGTAG
>CAJOPP010000362.1 GCA_905236365.1 uncultured Lachnospiraceae bacterium | reverse complement strand
TTCCATATTCTTTGGCTGTCATCATCCAGTGTTTTCGATACAATCTCTCAGAGTCAAAAATCACACCGTCCATATCAAAAACAATTGTTTCCATTCCGTTCTCCTTTCTCTGTTTCTTACTCTACAATTAAATCGGGTCCCAATAGGAACCCGATTTATCCTCATACCGAAACAAATGTTTATCACGGTATCATAATTTGAATGTAAACTCTTCATCTCCAAACACAATTTTGCTATTTGGTTTTAACTGCACCATTTCTCCGTCCGGTACCTCTTCACCATTCACAAATGTATGATTGGTAGAATTATTATCTTTAATAAAGTACTCATTATCCTTGCTTACGATTGTTGCATGCACTCTGCTAATCGCATTATTGCCTTTGATAGAATAATCCACTCCAAACCCTGATTTTCCGATTTTAAAATTCGGTTTGTTGATGATAACCATATCTTTCGTGTTCTGTCGAATCAAATATGGATATACCTTCGGAGTCGCATTACCTACATTAACCTGTTTTGTCAGAATCTCAGCCGCAGCATTCAAAGTTTGGGAAAGACGTGAATTTGACTCACCCTCTTCTGTCTTCTCGTTCTTTTCTGATTTCTCGTTCGTTTCTGATTTCTCCTGCTTTTTATCCTTTGGATCTGATTTCTCCGTTTCCGTTACTTCTTCTTTTATTTCCTCTGCCTTCAATTCTTCTTGTGTATTCTTCACAATATTCGCACGGCTAATCTTTATATTTTTCTTGATTCGCAGACCTGTATCATCATGATGGCTCCTCTGCTCCTCTAATTCCTTCTCCGCAAGGAACTCATCTAAATCATCCTGAAGCACCACTCCGTTTGTCGTAGCCTCTTTTGTTTTAAAAAATACTTTCTTTATCGTATCCTTTTTCTCGGTATCTGCTTTCGTTTCTTCCTGTTTTGGCACTTCATTCTTTTCTGTCCGTATATGCTCTGTCTGCTCTTTTACATTCCCGGTAACCTTATACTCTTGTCGTACTGAATTTGTTGATCCTACAAGTGTATCTTCATTTATCACGTCCGGTTCAAGCGCTGCGTCAGACCGTTTGGATACTTCTGAATATTCCGATTCTGCAGCATTTGGCGCACCATACTCCTGTCCAGCATCCGGTTCTGCAACATTTGACGCACCATACTCCTGTCCAACATTCGGTTCTTCACCAATATCTTCTCTGGTGAACGGAATTTCTTCTTTTCCCGAAAGCTCTTTTTCTTCTTCCCTTGCCAACGAAAACTTTGTCTTATTCTCCTCCTGCAATGCATTCTCTCGTCCTATCAAATCTTCTGCATTGGGTATATCCTCCAAATCTATATCCGGATAATAAGCTTTAACAGCATCTCCATCTTCCGGCTCATCCACGTCATCCTCGCCAGAATTCAATTCCTGTCTCTGCATTTCTTCCTCAAAGTCTGCCTTCCAACCGGCACTTTCAAACTCTGGCTCATCCTCAACATCTTCATAGGATTCCACCGGTTCTTCCACCACTTCAGATTCTATCTCGTCTACTTCCTGATAATCTACATAAATCTCAGCAGAATTATCCTCTGGTACGGAAACATTCATACTTTCCATCAATTGATCGATCAGATTCACCATATTCCGCAAATTAAACGACTCCGAATCATTGATGTAGGTAAATAATTTGGCTACATAATCTCCATTTTCAGAAGATTCAAATCGCAGGCTCGCAAGAAAGTTTCTCAAAAAGCTATTCAAATCCACTTCTTCCTGCATATCTTCCAACGGAATACAGATAAATTCAATCGTATAATCAGAATCCACATAAATATAATTCCGATTCAGAACCAAATACGACAGTGGAATCCTGTATTCTGCCATATCAATCAGTGTCAACACAAGACTCCTAAGTACCATCAGTACCATCTCTGCATTAATCTCCTGACTGGATAATTCAATCAAATGAATCTTATCTGTAATATTATAAGAAAAGGAATCATAGTCCTCTTCCTCTTCAAAAATAACGGGAACAATCCCCTTGGGTTCCTCTTCCTCAAGAAAATTAAGTAACTCCTCATCCAGCTTTGCTTCATTATCAATATTAAAAGTCAGAAACTGTTCTTTATCAAAATTCCTTACTCTGAAACTAACCTTTTTCATAACAACTTCCCCTTCCAACTTCCGTATATTTATATATAGAAACCAAAACATGATTTCAAAATCAATACAATCATATCTATTATAGATGATTCTTTGTTGTTACGCAAGTACCTTATTAGGCAAAAAGAACAATTTTTGTAACATTGAGTTACTGTTCAGGCGTACGCTAACGAGTGAACTGTAACCAATTTTACACACCTTCAAAAAATTTAAACAAGATTCCTTGTAAATCCCTCAAAAAAATGATAGAATGTTTCCCAAATATTGGTATTCCGACATTCAGGCTCGGTTCACCACAAAAAGAAAGGATATTGAATTATGGCAAATCCAATTGTAACGATCACCATGGCAAACGGTGATGTAATGAAAGCAGAGCTTTACCCTGATATTGCTCCCAATACTGTTAACAATTTTATTTCTCTGATTCAAAAAGGCTATTACAACGGATTGATTTTTCACCGTGTAATCAAAGGATTTATGATTCAGGGAGGCTGTCCGGAGGGCACCGGAATGGGTGGTCCCGGATATAGTATCAAAGGAGAATTTTCCATGAACGGCTTTGATAACCCATTAAAGCACACTCCCGGAGTACTCTCCATGGCACGCTCCATGATGCCAGATTCTGCCGGCTCTCAATTTTTCATTATGCACAAAACCTCTCCGCATTTAGACGGACAGTATGCTGCTTTTGGAAAGATTACAGAAGGGTTAGATATCGTGGACAAGATTGCCACTGTAGATACCGATTATAACGACAGACCTCTTGAAGAACAAAAAATTGACACAATTACCGTTGATACTTTCGGTACAGAATATCCGGCACCAGAGACCTGTTAATAGTAAAAGCTCACCATTCGTCAATGAATGATGAGCTTTTTTCCTTGAATAGCACCTCATGCTTTATTGCTGCGGAATGGCAACAGCAAAGCAAAAGGCTTCACTGTTACGCAGCTTCCGGACATACTATTTTATTTTTACGGTTTTCTTTTGTCCTTTTCCCTTCAATAATGCTTTGTATGCTGCCCGTTTCTTCTTTGGCACCTTAATCTTTGCTTTTTTATCAATATTCTTAAAAGTATTCTTGCCGACAGCCGATAATCCTGTTGATTTGATCGTAATCGTCTTTAATTTTTTGCAGCCATAAAATGTCTTTGCACCAATCTTTATTACTTTTTCAGGAATTGTAATCTTCGTCAGTACCTTGCAACCCTGGAATGCACTTCCCCCGATTTCAGTAAGCAAGGACCCTTTACGAATGGTAACAGTCTTTAATTTCTTACAATTGTAAAATGCCTTCTTACCAATACGGGTCACTGTCGCCGGAATCGTTATACTGGTAAGTGATATGCATCCTGCAAATGTTTCATCAGCAATCTGTGAAACAAACTTTCCAAGTTTGATTTTTTTTACTTTTTTGTTGTTCTTAAACGCCTTCGGGTTGATTGATGTTACTTTATACGATATACCTTCAACCACAACAGTATCCGGAACAGTTATCGTATTCTCAGTAGGATTTGCCGGAATCACATAGTTTACTTCCCCTCCCGAGTCTCCCCTGCCCGGTATGGTTATCACAACTGTTGCTCCGGTAATCGGATCTTTAACATATTCACCTGCAGCAGGTCCTCTCACAATCCCATCTGCTTCCGTTCCCACACCAGTTCTGACTGCATCAGAATCTACAGTATTCCTGTCTGCATCCGTTTTCATGATCGTTTCACCTGTTTCAGGATTGACAATATTATCATTATTACCAGTTTCTGCAATAAATTGACCGGTTTTAGGATCGATAATATTCTTATCGTTAGATATTTTTGTCTGTCCCGGTTCCGAGCCCACAATATCCTGATCTGTAACTTCTGTTATTTTTCCACCTACAGTACTTTCTGTTTTTTGCTCACCGGTAGTGGTGTCCGGCTTGCCCGTTCCGGTTCCTGTTTCCGGTTTTCCTTCATCGCTTCCTGTTCCCGTAGTTCCCTCACCGGTAGTAACGTCCGGCTTGCCCGTTCCGGTTCCTGTTTCCGGTTTTCCTTCATCGCTTCCTGTTCCCG
>CAJOPP010000361.1 GCA_905236365.1 uncultured Lachnospiraceae bacterium | reverse complement strand
GGTTCCATGAATTCTATGCAATTGAGGCTGATCGAGGAATCCAAAATCCACTGCGCAAGAGAACATTTTAAAGCAATCTCCAACGGCAATGTTGTCTATGATGTAGTAGACAGTTATAAGGCCTTGCTGGAGAAAGTGATGAAATAGAAGCAATGGATTATAGAAGATTTGCAGAGAGGTAGTAGCATGAAAACAAACGACAGGCCGCTTACAGACTTAATGAAAGCTGTTGACAATGGCGCGGCACAGCTGCCTGATTTCCAAAGAGGCTGGGTATGGGATGATGGACGTATCAAGGCGCTGATACTCAGTGTGATACATAATTTTCCGGTCGGAGCAGCTATGTTCTTGGAATATGGAAATGATAGCATCCATTTCAAGCATAAACCCATAGAGGGGTCTGGCGCCAATCCCAACACAGAACCGGACGAGTTGATTCTTGATGGGCAGCAGAGACTAACGTCTCTTTATAACGCGCTTTACAGCAAAAAGCCAGTTCATACAAAAACGGACAAAGGGAAAGAGATAGACAGATACTATTATCTGGATATCGAAAAAGCAATCGATCCGGCAGCTGATGACGATGATGTGGTCATTTCTATTCCGTCTACAAGGCAAGTGACTTCTGATTTTGGACGGAAAATTGATATGGATCTTTCTACAAGGCAGCAAGAGTTTGAACAGAAAAAGTTTCCTCTTAACATTATCCTTGATTCTGGGGAGGAGCAAGGATGGCAAAACGAATATTACGCCTATTACAATTATGACCCAGTGATTATTCGGGAATTCACAGAATTGTTTTCCAAAATCATCATGCCTACGCAGAAATACGCCATGCCAGTCATTTTGCTTGATAAAGAGACTCCCAAGGAGGCAGTTTGTCAGGTTTTTGAAAATGTCAATACAGGTGGTGTTTCATTGACCGTTTTTGAACTTGTTACTGCCATATTTGCTATGGATGATTTCCAACTTCGTAAGGACTGGGAAGAACGCAAAGAGAATTATTTCTCGGGAGAATTGCTGAACATTGTCACAGCAACAGATTTTTTGACCGCTCTTACTCTGCTTTCTTCATTTGAATCCGGTGGCACGGTGAGCTGCAAAAAGAAGGATGTATTGGCGTTACAGTTAGCAACGTACAAAAAGTACGCGGATGATCTCTGTAAAGGATTTTCTGTCGCTGAAAAATTACTGCAGGAGGAACGGATTTTCTCAAGCAGAGATCTCCCATATACCACACAGCTTATTCCTCTTGCGACTATTTGCACTGTGCTAATGGATGGGAATAAGATTTATACCACCACTATCAAAAATATGGTTAAGCAGTGGTATTGGTGTGGTGTGTTTGGAGAACTGTACGGATCTGCAAATGAAACAAGATATGCAAATGATATTTCACAGGTCATCAAGTGGATTACAGGAGAGGGTGACCTTCCGAAGACAATTACAGATTTCTTCTTCAATCCGACACGCCTACTCAGTTTGCAATCAAGGCAGTCGGCAGCCTATAAAGGAATAATGGCACTGATTTTGAAGAATCATGCTCGTGACTTTATATCCGGTGCAGAAATGGATTTTTCAACATACTCAAATGAAAAAATCGATATCCATCATATTTTCCCGAAGGATTATTGCATCGGGCAAAACTACGATAAGGCAAAATGGAATAGCATTGTGAACAAGACGCCTATTTCCGCGAGCAGTAACCGTGAGATTGGTGGAGTGGCTCCGTCTGCTTATCTTGGAAAACTCGAAAAGAAAGGATCTGTTTTGCCATCAGATTTGGATGGATATGTGGAAACACACTGGATTGACCATACTTTGCTGAGGAATAACGAATTTCAGGATTTTGTTATTGATCGTGCCAAGAAGCTGCTCGGTGCTATTGAGGTTGCTACTGGTAGAACTATATCTGGTAAAGACTCCGATGAGGTGCGGCGGGCTTTCGGTGGTGCATTGACTTAAAACCTTTTAACGATTTCAGAAAGGGGTGTCGCTTTTGAGCGCAGCTGGTACTACCGCATATGACTACAGCGCCGCATGGCACCCTTCTTTTGGTGCGCTAAAATGCAAAAAAGCCCAGAAATCAAGCAGTTTCTGGGCTAATCATACATATTGGCTTTGTATCAAAGATAACGTCTTGATAGACCCGGCTTAGGGATAAGTCTGTCTAGCAAGTATCCACACATCCAGTCATATATCAGATCAACAAAACGAATTCCTGCGAGTTCGCTGGCGAACTTACACAACATCTCGTCGTCGCTGT
>CAJOPP010000360.1 GCA_905236365.1 uncultured Lachnospiraceae bacterium | reverse complement strand
TAGGAATAAATATCGTGCTACAGCCGTTGTTCGGATAAAGGAAGATAAACTGTATCTCTATGACATCATTAATTTGGAAAAAGCATAAAAAAAGAAGCGAGTACGCCGCTTTAGTCTGAAAGACTGTACGGTAGAAAACCGCTTCTCTTTGAAAATGATATTAACATAATCAGTAAGGAATGTCAAGGTATAAGCCGAAAAACGTTAGATTCTTTGATCTTTCAAATTAGATGTTATTGCAAAAGGTCACAAATGCTTTTATTTTTGGATAAAGATACGCATAGATGATTTATAGTATATAGCGGGTATATGCCATGGGAGGATAAGATAGATGACAGCACAGCAGTTAAAAAATTCGATTTTACAGATGGCGGTGCAGGGGAAACTTGTTCCGCAAGATCCAAATGATGAACCGGCAAGCGTTCTGCTTGAACGTATAAGGAATGAGAAAGAGAAACTTATAAAAGAAGGAAAAATCAAGAAGGAAAAGAACCCTTCGTTTATTTTTCGTGGTGAAGATAATTTGCCTTATGAGAAGGTCGGCAAAAATGAACCGGTATGTATTGCGGATGAGGTGCCTTTTGAGATACCGGAGAGTTGGGAGTGGGCACGACTTGGTAATATTGTTTTTAATCATGGGCAAAAGAAACCCGATTCGGATTTCTCGTATATTGATATAGGCTCTATTGACAATTCCAATCAAACATTGAATAACAATGAAAAGATTTTATCTGCTGGTAATGCTCCGTCTCGGGCGAGAAAGATTATTTTATACGGAGATATATTATATTCTACAGTGCGTCCATATCTCCATAACATGTGCATTGTGAACAAAAATTTCTCATGTGAGCCTATTGCAAGTACCGGATTCGCAGTTCTGTCTTGTCACGCTGATTTTTACAATAAGTATTTATTTTACTTTATGATGTCACCTGTATTTGATGCATATGCTAACGACACGGAGAATTCAAAGGGAGTTGCATATCCGGCTATAAATGATGAACGTTTATACAAAGCACTTATTCCGGTACCGCCTGTCTCTGAACAGCATCGAATAATTGATAAATATTTGTCAATGGATCCTTATTTAAAGAAATATGACGATGTTGAGGTTAATCTATCGGCACTAAACAAGGATTTTCCAGAATTGTTAAAAAAGTCTATTCTTCAACAAGCAGTTATGGGAAAACTTGTTCCACAGGATCCGAAAGATGAACCAGCTTCAGTATTATTGGATAAGATACGAACGGAAAAACAGCGTTTAATTGCAGATGGTATACTGAAAAAAGATAAGCATGAAAGCATTATTTATCGTAGGGATAATTCTCATTATGAGAAGTTGGATGGTATAGAACGGTGTATCGACGATGAGATACCGTTTGAAATACCAGATGCATGGTTTTGGGTAAGGTTTTCCAATATAGCAGCATTTGAAAATGGTGATAGAAGTAATAAATATCCTGTAGAATCAGATTACGTTGATATTGGAATACCATTCTTTGGAGCAAAAGATATGGGTGATATATATATGTCTTTTGAAAATGTAAGATATATTTCTGAGAAAAAATTCAAAGAATTGGGTAGCGGAAAACTACAAGATGGTGATATGGTTTGCTTACTAAGAGGAACTGTTGGGAAGACCCGTATATTTAAAAGAAATGAAGTGTTTTCAACAGGGTTTATATGTGCACAAATGCTGATTATCCGATGCATTGTTAACGAAATATTGGATTTTGTTTATATGGTGACATCATCGCCGTTTTATCAAAAATGTATCGATGCAAAAGTCACTGGAACAGCTGTTAGTCAGTTGCCTGCAAAAGAACTTGCAGACATGCTAATACCCATACCACCAATCAATGAACAAAAAAGAATCCTAAATCATTTAAAGTTAGTTTTGAATTCAATAGATAGATTATAGTTTTGATATATTTTCATTTCGAAAGGAGGTCTTTCGAGATGATTGACACATTTAAAAAATATCTGAGCGGAACAAATCTTTCAGAAAATACACAGGAGTCATATCTGTTTGCGGTAAAGCAGTATCACAAGCGATATGATGACAAACTCACGAAAAAGAATCTTCGTGATTATAAAATATGGCTGATAGAAAACTTCAGCCCTAAAACAGTAAATCTAAGACTTCGAGGTATTAATTGCTTGCTGGAAAGTCTGGGAAAAGAACAATGGAAGCTCACGTTTGTGAAGGTTCAGCAAAAGCTATTTCTTGAGAATGTAATAAGTGAAGCTGATTATGTTTATTTTAAGAAAAGACTTAAGAAAGATGGTGAGATGTCATGGTACTTTGTAATACGTTTTCTTGTTGCGACAGATGTCAGAGTAAGTGAACTGATTCAGTTCAAGGTGGAGCATGTAAAAGCTGGATACTTCGACCTATATGCCAAAGGCGGAAAACTCCGACGAATATATATACAAAAGGGCTACAGAAAGAAGCCCTTTCTTGGTTGGAAGATAGTCAGCGAGAAAGTGGCTTTCTTTTTTTGAACAAATATGGTGAGCGAATTACAACACGAGGCATCTCTGGTCAGCTCAAGAAGTTTGCTGAAAAATATGGCATTGATAAGGCTGTAGTATATCCTCATTCCTTCCGTCACCGCTTTGCTAAAAGCTTTTTGGATCGTTGTAATGATATAGCTTTTCTTGCAGATTTTATGGGACATGAAAGCATAGAAACTACTAGAATATATCTGCGCAAGACAGCTACTGAGCAGCGGAAATTGCTGTGGCTACGGTTAAAAACTGGATGGCTGAAACCGGAAGTGATATGAAAATAATTTTTAATGTGTATAAAGATATTGATTTAGAAATATATGAGAAGCTCTTGAAATAAGGAAGGACGATCAAATCATTACGGAAAGGAGCAGCAATGTTTGGAAGGAAATCGATTAAAACATTTACAGAGAGTTATTCGGATAAAATAGAAAAGCTGAAGGATACCATACAGGATGCGGATGCTGTGGTGATTGGAGCCGGTGCAGGTCTTTCCACATCGGCCGGTTTTGTTTATAATGGAGAACGTTTTCGAAAATATTTTTCGGAATATGAAAAGAAGTATGGTTTTCATGATATGTATTCCGGAGGATTCTATCCGTATGAGACGCCGGAGGAAATGTGGGCTTTTTGGTCAAAGATGATCTACGTCAACCGGTATATGGATGCTCCCAAACCGGTTTATGAGAATTTGCTAAAATTGGTGAGAGAAAAGGATTATTTTGTTATAACCACGAATGTGGATCATTGTTTTCAGAAAGCCGGATTTGATAAAATGCGTCTGTTTTATACCCAGGGTGATTACGGACTTTTTCAGTGCAGCGAGCCATGCTGTGATGAGACCTTTCAGAATGAGGAGATGGTCAAAAAGATGGTCGAACAGCAATCCGATATGAAAATTCCGTCAGAACTGATTCCTCTATGTCCGCATTGCGGGAAACCGCTAACTATGAATTTGCGTTCTGATGAAAAATTTGTGGAGACACAGGGCTGGTATCAGGCAGCGGAACGGTATGATCATTTTTTGAGGACAAGAAAAGGAAAGATGCTCTTTCTGGAGTTGGGTGTAGGTTATAATACACCGGGAATAATTAAGTTTGCCTTCCAGAAAATGACATCGGAGAATCCGCTTGCAACCTATGCCTGTATCAATTATGGAGAAGCATGTGCATCGGAGGAAATCGTGGACAGAAGTATTGTCGTAGATGGAGATGCGGGGGAAATTATTGCAAATCTGCTACATTGCAGTTAATTTCATAAAATATTAAGATGATGAATGGTAAACATTGGGTTATAATCAGCTTAGCATGGTATAAACAAATGATGGAGGGTGAGGATGCTAAGGTAAAAATTGCATTTATCACGGATTTGCATTCCTGCTATTATATGACGGACAATCATGAATTTTGGAGCGAAAGGCAAAAAATGAAATATGGAGGTGACAAAATGATACTGGTAACAGGAGCCCAAGGATTTGTAGGACATAAGATCATGGAGATGAAGGATACAATTGCGTGTCCATCGCTACGCGGAGCATCGGAAGACGAAGTAAAATGCATCGTGGAGGAAAGCGGTGCCGACGTTATCATTCATACGGCGGCCATTTCTGACGTCCGCGCTTGTGAAGAGGATCCCGAATCCTCCTATATTGCCAATGTGCAACTTCCGATATATCTGGCAAAAGCGTCGAAAAACAGAAAGCTGATCTGCTTCAGTTCGGATCAGGTCTATACCGGCGCCTTGGAAGATGGCCCATATACGGAAGACATGGCAAAGCCTGCCAATACTTATGCACGGCATAAACTGGAAATGGAGCAGCGGGTGCTGGAGATTCAGCCGGATGCTGTAATGCTGCGAGCGGAGTGGATGTATGATTATTATCAGGAGCGGCCGAATTATTTTACTTATATGATCAATGCGGAAGATACTTTGTCCTTTAGTTCGAATGAATACAGAGGCATTACTTATCTGAAAGAAGTGGTCGGGAATATGAGCAATGTGATTGC
>CAJOPP010000359.1 GCA_905236365.1 uncultured Lachnospiraceae bacterium | reverse complement strand
TGCGCTCCATTGGCACACCACAAAAAGAAGCGGGATTAAAAGGCCCAAGGGACAGTTTTACTGAGAATTTTCGTACCAATACAGCACTACTCAGACGAAGGATCAAAGATCCCAAAATGAAAGATAAACAGGGAGTTCTTGGACAGCGTTCCAGAACTTCCTATGGTCTGATGTATATGGAAGATCTGGTATATCCTTCCCTGTTAGAGGAAATCGAGGAGCGATTAAACAGCTTTGCAATCGACGGAATTTTTGACAGTGGAATGCTGGTGCATTTATTAGAGGAAAAGTGGTATTCGCCATTTCCGCAGGTGCAGACCACAGAACGCCCCGATAAGGCAGCATCTGCGATTTTGGAAGGAAGGGCTGTTCTGGTAGTGGATAATTCACCGGAGGTGATTATACTTCCTGCTACATTTAACACTTTTTTTCAGGCGGCAGATGATTATTACAATCGGTTTGCAGTGGGAACGTTTGCCAGATGCCTCAGATATTTGGCGGCATGCATTACGGTATTACTTCCGGGACTTTATGTGGCGATTGCCTGCTATTATCCACAGGTATTGCCCACGGAATTATTGTTAGCCATTGTAGGGGCAAGAAATGATGTGACGTTTCCTATAGTGGTTGAGGTACTGTTGATGGAACTGTTATTTGAACTTTTGCGGGAGGCAGGAATCCGGCTGCCGGGACAGATGGGAAATACCATTGGCGTGGTTGGAGGACTGATTGTAGGACAGGCAGCAGTTGAGGCATCCTTAGTCAGCACGATTGTGGTAATCGTCGTTGCACTTACCGCAATTGCTTCTTTTGCCATTCCGAACGAAGAATTTTCTTCTACCTTCCGTCTGCTCAAATTTGGAATGATTCTTCTCGGTGCTATTTGGGGACTTTATGGAATTCTTTTAGGTATATTGATTTTGCAAATCCACTTGGCTTCCCTGGAAAGTTTTGGCATTCCCTACATGCTTCCGGTTGTATCCGGCAGCATTGATAATGAAGTAGAATTTCAGGATTTTGCAATGCGCAAACCCATCTTTACAATGCAGGATCGTCCCTTATACACGAGGCGTGGACGGCGAAAGCGTTTTAGGGGTTCACTTTAGCTTGTCTGGCGGAGAACTGATAGGAATCCGGTGCCTGGATTCGGGAGAATGCCTAATATATTGAGAGGTTATTATGGAAATGTTTAGTCATAATGGACAGATATCGGAAAAACAGATGCGGCGTATGTTGATACTGACGACTTTTGCCGGCTGTATGTTTGTAATCCCTTATCTGTCTGCAAATCTGTTTGGTAAAAGTATTGTCCCGGGGCTTTTTTTCTTTTTGCTTCTGGGAATCATTTATGTAACCTATATTTTTGAAACAGGTAAATATTTGAAGTACAAAAACAGTGATGGTGCAGAGAAAATCGAAAAGATGGCTCAAAGACATATTGGTATGGATTGGTTGTTTGGAATTGTGCAAGTGGTCCGGTTAATGATACGTTTGATTTTTTATATTGTGCTGTCGGTTGCTATTCTTGGAGAGGGACAAGTGCCATTTATGCAGGGAAGGAAAACGAATCAGTTGCAAAATATGTTAGTTGTACTTCCGCTTTTGCTGGTATCAATTTATGGAGCAAAGGAAACCAGGATCAAAAGTTATAAAAGGGAAGAACGGGAAAAGGTCAATTATCTGGGAATTGAGAAACAGGGACGCATTTTTGAACTGATTTTTTGGACATTATTTGTTCCTTTTTTATTCATGCTTCTTTTTGGACTAGGTGAGGTAGATAATTGGATTTTTTTACCGCAAATGGATATGCCTCTAAAAAAAGTTATATTTTATGGATATACTTTGCTTACGTTTCTTTTGCCGGTGGAAAATTATCTCTATCTGAATTTCAGATGCAGGGAGCACTCCCGGACAAGACGGCGGAGGACCTGTTTTTTAACACTTGCAGTGTTGTTATTGATTTGTGTGCTGACACTTATTCTTCAGGGCATTTATGGCATACGTGGGGCAGGACAGGAAGAAATGCTGACCATAGCCATCATGCGTTATATCAGGCTTCCGTTTGGAGTGTTGGAACGGTTTGATGTGCTGATGGTATGGTTTTTTATGACTGGATGCTTCGCTCTGATTTGCAGTACATTGTTTTATATTGGAAGCCTGCTGTCGACTCTTTTTTGTAATGTGAGGAGAGGATGGATTTTGATTACGGTGGCGGGGACTGCCTGGTTATTTGCTCTGTGCCTGCCGGAATATTCGGCAACGCTTTCCATGTATTTGCATTACGGAGCATGGGTCGATGTTCCGTTATCGGTCCTTTTGCCAATGCTCCGGATTTTGATGCAAAAAATAAAGCGAAAAAATATTTATGTGAGGGGGAACGCAAATGACGAAGTCATTTTTTAGGATGCATTCCGGTGAACGACTTCGGGGATTGTGTCTTTTGTTTCTTTTCGGAACAGTTCTTTTATTATCCGGTTGCAGAAGAGATTTTGGAGCCCGAAATGATATGCGCAATGTGGAAGAACGGGATTACGGAACCATTCTATTGATTTCAGAAGGTGAAGAGGGGAAGAAGTATCATTTTGATCTTGGTGTTGCCCGGGAAAAAAGAGTGGGTGAAAAAAGTCAGACAGAGAAAGTGACCAGCTGGGACTGTGATGATTTTGAAGAACTGGAAGAAAATTATCAAAAGGTAATCGGGAAAGATCTGTCACTTTCTCATTTAAAAGTTATTTTACTGGACAATGATGGACAGACCGTTATGAAACAAGACTTACAGAATCGGCTTTGTATGCTGGATGAAAATGAGGAGATTGCCAAGACTTGTCCGGTATTGCAGATTTCAGAAAGTCGGGATTTGCTGCAGTATCTGGTGGAGGCGGATGCTCCGGTGGGGGATTATCTGGAAGCTCTGATCCGTGCCGGAGAACGTCAGGAGAAAAACATTCCATGGTTGAAAGATTATTTAAGAGCGATGCGGGAAGAAGAGGGGGTAGAAGTCTACTTGCTGGAAAATGTACCCGGGGGCTGGATGGTAAAACGATATACCTACATGTTCACGGAATAGACATGGTGGTCTTGCCGAGGAGTTTTATCAATATCTGAATAAAGTTAACAGGAAGGGAAATACTTTCCAGTAAGAAACAATTTAGTGCGTATTTATTCAGCATTGAACAGTTACTTTAATTCTAAGAAAGAAGGTTGGATTATGAAAGTATTTCGGGACATATTTGCAGCGATAACGATAGGAATTTTAGGAGGCCTTTTGGTATCTACCGTTTCCTACTACCATAGCCATAAAGAAGGCGGGATCAAACAGACATTGTTCGCAGTGCTCAACAGCTTTGATACGGTGGCAACAGCGTATTCACAAGGAGATGATTCTTCTTTGCTGGCAGGACTTGATTACAATTTCAGTGATCAGGTGTTGGAAACCTTTGAAAGGATTGAAAACGGAGAGGAAATTTCGTCCGGAGAAATCATCACATCAATCCTGTCCGGATCAGCCGGTGAAAATAGAATGGAGGATGTGTTGGCAATGGAGTCGGAAGATGGTAAAGTAAGGGAAGGTGCACCGTACTCCGGCATTATACGATTTCATGTGCGTGCCAACAGTGACCGGACAGAAGACCAGGAATTAAAAATGGCGGTAAAAGAAGATGTTATGACCTTACTTACACCGCTCCTTTCTACCTGCAGCAATGTTGAGGAAAGCCGGAAAATAATCGTGGCAAATCTTCAGAATATTTATACGGTTGCCGTGAATACCATAATCGAGCAGGGATATGATTATGACGTGAAAGTATATCTTACAGAGGAGGAATTTCCGGCAAAAACCTACGGAGATCTGACATTTCCGGCAGGTGAATATCAGGCACTGCGTATCGACATTGGAGCAGCAAAGGGACAAAACTGGTGGTGTGTAATGTATCCGCCTCTCTGTTTTATTGACGGTTCTACCGTTGTGGTTTCCAAAGAGGGAAAAGAGGAGTTGAGAGAGGCACTGACTCCGGAAGAATACGAAGAATTATTTGCAGAAAGAAAGGGTGACGGGGAAGCGGTAACGATAAAAGGAGAATCATGGATCTTTAATTGGTTAAGAGAGCATAATTAATCGGAAAACTTAAAAAATTCACGAGGTGAGACCACTTCGTGAGTTACTGTTTAGACGTACCACACTCGGTGACTGTTTACTGGCTAGCGAGTGAACTGTAACTCTTCGTGAATTTTTGTATGGAGATTACATCAGGAATTAGTTGAAGAATTTGAAAAAATGTGCTACTGTAGGAAAAGAATTTATGGTTGGGATAGAGAATTTCCATTTGTGTGGTTTGTATGCTGTTTTTGTGTAGTACACAGGTGGATCATTCCGTCATCTGACATTGGAAGGAGCAGTTTTATGAGTAAGTTAAATCTCGCAGTTATATTTGGTGGACAGTCATCGGAGCATGATATTTCATGTATCTCTGTACAGACGATTGCAAAGGCGGTCAATCAGGATGCATATGATATTACATATATAGGAATTACAAAAGAAGGACGCTGGCTTTTAGTGGATTCCATTACAAAGATTGAGGATGGGACATGGGTGGATTCGAAGAGTTCAGCGATTCTTTCGCCGGATGCAACCAAAAAAGAGATTATGATTACCGGAGAAAAAGGGATCACGACAAAGAAGATTGATGTTATTTTTCCGGTATTACATGGCATGTATGGTGAAGACGGGACTATTCAGGGCTTGTTTGAAATGGCAAAGATTCCATATGTGGGCTGTGGTGTGCTGGCATCCGCAGCAGGTATGGATAAAGTATATACGAAGATTATTGTGGAAGATTTGGGAATCCGCCAGGCTGATTATGTGTTAGTGCGAGCTGTAGATGTTAAGCGGTCAGAGACAGATCAGAGAATTATGGAGGAGCAGATCAGACGGGTGGAGGAGAAACTCTCGTATCCGGTATTTATCAAGCCGAGCAAGGCCGGATCTTCTCAAGGGGTTTCCAAGGCACATGACAGAGAAGAATTAGTTGCAGGACTGAAGATTGCAGCAGGTCATGACACCAAGATTTTAGTGGAGCGCAATATTATAGGAAGAGAGATTGAGTGTGCTGTGTTGGGAAGTGCTGCAGATGTGGAAGCATCGGGTGTCGGCGAGATCCTATCGGCAGCCGAGTTTTACGATTTTGATGCGAAATATAATGATGCGGATTCGAAAACCGTGATTTCGCCGGATCTTCCCGAGGATAAAGAGGAAGAGATACGTTCAGCAGCCAGAGCCATCTTTACAGCAATTGATGGATACGGGTTATCCAGAGTGGATTTCTTCTTAGAGAGAGAGACAGGGCAGGTCATCTTCAATGAGATCAATACGCTTCCGGGCTTTACTTCTATCAGTATGTACCCAATGCTGTGGCAGGCGAAAGGAATGAGCATTGAAGAGCTGGTAGAGAAGCAGATTCAGCTTGCTTTTGAAAGAAGATATTAAATAACTGTTCAGCCCTGCTGAAAAGATGCAATATTAAATGCAATCTTGTAAAGTGTTAAGATGTCATCAGAAAGGAACGGGAAACCATGAAGAATCCCATTGGTTTATTTGATTCAGGAGTTGGCGGACTGACTGTGGCAAGAGAGATTATGCGTCAGCTTCCAAATGAAGATTTGGTATATTTCGGGGATACCGCACGGGTTCCCTATGGTTCCAAATCCAAGAATACAGTATTAAAATACAGCAGACAGATTGTCCGTTTTTTACAGACAAAGAACGTAAAGGCAATCGTAGTAGCATGCAATACCGCCAGTGCACTGGCGTTGGATGAGATTGCGGAAGAGATTGAGATTCCCATCATTGGTGTTGTGAAGCCGGGTGCCAAAATGGCGGTAGAGACAACGAAAACAGGAAACGTGGGAATCATTGGGACAGAGAGTACCATCAAATCCGGTATTTATAATGATTATATCAGGGAATTGAATTCCGATATTACAGTGGTTAGTAAGGCATGTCCGTTATTTGTTCCGCTGGTCGAGGAAGGGTTATTGGAGGACCGTGTGACAGAGGATATTGTGGGACGATACCTGCAGGAGATGAAGGAATATAAGGTGGATGCACTGGTATTGGGATGTACCCATTATCCGTTAATCCGCAATACGATCAAACGGTTTATGGGTGATGAGGTATGTCTTGTGAATCCGGCTTTTGAGACTGCCAAAAGTCTCAAGGAATTATTGATGGAACAGCAATTACTGAATGTGAATAAGCACAAACCGGAATACGAATACTATGTTAGTGATGGCGTAGACAAATTTATTTCTTTTGCCGATAGTGTATTACCATTTCATGTATTGGACACAAAGGTAGTTGATATTGAGAGTTATTAGTTCTAAGGCGTGTTGAAAAGCGTGGAAGGTAATCAATTTGTGTTGACCATAGATGAAGGATAGGAGAGAGGGAGCATGACAAAGGATGTACTGGTGAGAATTTCCGGTATGCAGTTTGATATAGAAGACGAACCCATTGAACTCATTACAAACGGAACGTATTATCTGAAAAATGGCAAGCATTATGTTTTGTATGAGGAACAACCGGAGAGTGATGCTGCAATTACAAAGAATATCGTTAAGTTTAATGACAACCACTTTGAGATGACCAAAAAAGGAGGAAATCATTCCTATCTGGTTTTTGATAAGGATGAGAAAACGTCTACTGTTTACCAGACACCGGTAGGACCGGTTCAGGTCGATGTGGTAACTCATGGATTTTTGTTGACGGAAACTGAGAAAGAGTTGAGTGTAAAGGTGAATTATTCCCTGAATATCAATTATAATTATATTTCTGAGTGTGAAGTGATTTTTAAGGTGCAGGCAAGATGAAAAAGAAAAAGCATCAGATACCCAAATATTTTGAAAATGATAAATATGAACGGTTTCTCGGTATTGAAAGCACAGAAGTCGTCTATAACAACCGGTATAATGACGACTATTACAGATATGAGCCTACCAGTTATAGTGGGCTCATTTGTGCTTTTGATGAGATGGAGAATGTGATAACCAGGTATGATCGTCTTGTGGATTTTGGATGTGGAAAGGGACGGGTACTTTTCTATGTGAACCAGAGGTTTCAATGTGAAGTGTGTGGAATTGAGGTGGATGAGGAATTATATGAACTCGCCCTCGATAATCGTTCGTATTATAATACCAGATTCCGGGGAACTGATAAACAGATTGAACTGATTCATGGCAAGGCAGAAGAGTATATAGTCAAGCAGGAAGATTCGGTATTTTATTTTTTCAATCCGTTTGAAATCAATATTTTTGAACAGGTGATCGCAAATCTGATTCGAAGTGTGGAAGAGCATCCGAGAAGAGTGTTTGTAATGATGTACTATCCAAAGGAAGAGTACCGTTACTGTATGAAACAGAACCGGTTCAAATTGTATCGGATAGTAAAACTGCCATCCTACGTGATGGATTGGGATGAGAAGGTAGTCATATATGAGTATGGGGAATCACGGTAACAGTTTCCTCGTTACAGTTCACTCACCAGCCAGTAAACTGTAACTCCTCTTCAGTCGTCTGCGCTGGTGCCCGGATAGATTCGGTTGTCGGATTGAGATAAAAATGTTATAATGACATAAGATGTCAAAGACAGCGCATGCTACATATATTTAGGAGAGATGAACATGGACGAGAAGAATACCTTGCGAAAGGAAATAGAAAAATATTTACAACTTCCGTTTGTTTTGACTATTTTACTGGTCATTATGAATGGAGTGGTATATGGCTTCAATGTAACATGTGGTGCGATTGTAACCGTGTTTGTGTTACTTTATCTTTTGGTGGCCAGTTATATATATTTCCGGAAACGTCCGGGAATCATGTCGGATCTGATTACGTTTAGTTTTGCTCATGGTTCAATCCAGAGTGAACTGATCAAAGAATTGTCAATTCCATATACATTAGTGGATAGGCGTGGACGTATTCTTTGGAGTAATAAGGCGTTTTATGATACGATCAAGAGCGATAAGCAGCATATGCGGAAACATATACAGCATATTTTTGCGGATATTACGATTGAACTGCTGGAGATGGAACCGGAGGATGAGAATCTGCGAGTTGTTCATATTTATCAGGCAAACCGGAATTATCGTGTGGAGATTCGCAGGATTGAATTACAGGAACTGTTGTCCTCGGACATGACACAGGATGCCGGGGAGGATGATGTACTGTTTGCCATTTATTTGTATGATGAGACAGAGTTGGTGGAAGCATTAGAAGAAAAAGCGAAGATCAAACTGGTAGTGGGACATATCTATATTGACAACTATGAGGATGCCATGGAATCAACGGAAGAAGTTCGTCGTTCGCTGCTGGTGGCTTTGATTGACCGTAAGGTCACGAAATACATGCAGAGTGCAGATGCGATCATCAAAAAGCTGGAAAAAGACAAATACCTTTTTGTGTGTCAGCAGCAGCATCTGGAACAGCTTCAACAAGGTAAGTTCTCTTTGCTGGATGAGGTGAGAAGTATCAACATCGGTAATGAGACTCCGGTCACGTTAAGTATTGCGGTAGGTGTAGATCCGGAACGGGATGATTATGCAACGGCTTACGAATATTCTCATATGGCGATGGATCTGGCACTGGGAAGAGGTGGAGATCAGGCAGTTATCAAGCGTGGTGATAAGATTATTTACTATGGGGGCAAGACACAGTCTGCTGAGAAGAATACACGGGTAAAAGCAAGAGTAAAGGCACATGCGTTGAAGGAAATGCTGACCACCCGGGATAAGGTGATTATCATGGGTCATAAGAAGCCGGATATAGACAGCCTTGGATCGGCGATTGGTATTTATCGGCTGGCAACGATGCTGGATAAGGAAGCTCATATTGTAATCAATGAAGTGACCAGCTCGATTCGTCCGGCAATGAATACTTTTATGGGAAGCAGTGTGTATCCGGAAGATATGTTTTTTATCAGTGAGCAGGCATTGGAAGCGGTGGGACCCAATACGGTCGTAATTGTGGTGGATACGAACCGGCCGAGCTATACGGAATGTCCGGAACTGCTCTCACGGACAAAGAATATTGTGGTGATCGATCATCACAGACAAGGTGGTGATATTATTGAAAATCCGACCCTGTCCTATATTGAGCCATATGCATCTTCCGCTTGTGAGATGGTGGCAGAGATCCTGCAATACAGTATGGATAAACCAAAGCTGCGTCCGGCAGAGGCAGATGCTATGTATGCCGGTATTCTTGTGGATACCGACAATTTTGTGGCGAAGACTGGTGTTCGGACCTTTGAAGCGGCTTCATTCCTACGGAAGTCCGGTGCAGATATGATTCGTGTACGAAAGGCTTATCGTATGGATATGGAAGAGTATAAGCAGTTGTCAGAGGGTGTGGCAAGAGCAGAGATTTTCATGGAGAATTTTGCAATCTCTGATGTACCGACGGAAGGAGTAGACAGTCCAACGGTATTGGCGGCAAAGGTTGCCAATGACCTGCTGGATGTGGAGGATGTCAGGGCTTCTTTTGTACTATCGAAGTTAGGCAATGTTGTATATATCAGTGCCCGGTCGATAGATGATGTCAACGTTCAGGTGATCATGGAGCATTTTGACGGCGGAGGTCATGGAACTGTGGCGGGAGCACAGCTTCAGGATGTGACCATTGAAGAAGCGAAGCAGATGATTCGTGAATTGTTGGAAAGATTGCGGAGTGAAGGAGAATTTTAACTCAGTCGGAGAAATCCCCCACCTCTAAGCGATAGCGAAGGTGGGGGTTATGACAAGTTATACTCAGTCGGGGTACAAGCTC
>CAJOPP010000358.1 GCA_905236365.1 uncultured Lachnospiraceae bacterium | reverse complement strand
ACGCGAATTAAGTTGTGTATACTTTGATATATGTGTAAACCCGCATATATGCAGGACTGCACACTCCTTCCAAGTATAAAGAATTAAATATCTGTTATACCAGCGTTTTCTCAAAATCCGACTCTTCGTCAATGAAAATTAACGGTTCTCATTTACATACGTCTTAATACGGTTCTGAATAATATCCGCTGTCTCATCCAGACTCTTCTCACCGGCAAAATAATGATCTGCTTCTTCTTCTACAATTTCAACTAATGACCAATCATATTGACCACTCTTCTTTGTATTGTTTATAATTGCAATATACTCATCTGCCTGCTTCTGCGTCATTGGTTTTACTTCATACTCCCTGTTTCCATCTCCATAACTGCCCTCTCTTGGATGGATTTCTCTACCCAGCTCATTGGTATATTCCTTCGTCGCCATAGCTGCCTCAATGTAAAGATCAAAACAATCCTGTCTGGTCGGTATAAAATAGCTATCCATCTTGCCCTGATACTCTTTTGTCATAAAATTACGAATAAACTCCCATGCACCATCTTTTACATCCGATTTGGAATACATCGCAATCTGATTGTTAAAGATAAAATAGGAACCCTGCTTATCCTTATTCGGAAATCCGATATAGTTAAGTTCATCCCCTGCAGTCTCTTCTGCAGTACAAAATTCATCTATATTCAGAGAACAATAGGAAAGTAAAACCTTGTCATCATGGAACAACTCCCCTTCGCCCGGCATATCCTCATTCCACTCAGGCTCTCCATCAATACCATTTTCATTTGCAATCTCCATGAGATCCTTGAAATCCTGACTGTCAAAAGAACACTCTCCGGTTTCCCAGTTTATAAAATCCGTCAATCCAACACCCAGAAGATATTCCATAATGATTTTCTTCTGGTTCATATAAAATAACTGGGTATCCTTACCTGATTTTGCAAGCAATGCCTTCAAATCGTCATAAGTCCAACCGGTCTCAGTTCCCACATTCTTTTTCTTTCCTGCTAATGTATATATACTCATGCTTGGGGCAACATAATATAACTTGCCATCGCTCTGCATCGCTTCATAGACAGATGGAATAATATCCTCCGTGTTAATTTCGGAATCTTTCTCAATGTAAGGGGTCAGATCCTCCAGTAATCCCTTGGAAGCATACTGATCTAACGACACGTATGCCAGATCAATAATGTCCGGAACATTACCGGCTATAATATCTGCCGTCATCTTTGTCTGTGGATCCTCCTCATTGCTGTAATCCTTAAACTCAATCTGATACTCTGTGCTCTGTTTATTAAATTCAATTGCGGCGCGCTTAACATCATCGCTAATCCACATTGCACCAAATGTGATGGTCTTACGGTTTGCAACTGTAGACGGATCCACCTTATTATATATTACGATACTTGCATTCCCGTTCTCACTTTCATAATCATACTCGGTTCCAACAAATCTTCCATCGCCCGTTGGAATAATTCCCCATGTATTATCGGATGTCAGGTTGGATGCCACATAATCCATCAGTTTCGTTCCCTTTTTCCGGGAGATATCATAACCATAGATACCGGATTCATCTTTGTAAAAAAAATCATAATCTCCAGATCCATCCATAACGGAATCACTACTAGAGAACCATCCGATCTCCACTGGATATGCCTCACCCCATTTCTTGTTTTCCAAATCCAGCACCTGTACCTGAACCGTACTGGTTTCATTCTTATATATACTTTCACCACATACGATCTGTCCATCTTTGGTCAATGCAGCACCTGCCAGATAGGTTTCTCCATCAATCTTCAGCTCACCCTGAGACTTAAAATTCTCATCTAAAATGAAGATCTTCTGCTCGCCCAACACCAGAATGTTTCCTTTACTGTCTATCTTAAGACCATTGATTGAAGCATATTCTCCAAGATCCAGGGAATCAGAGATTATCTCTCTCTGCTGTTCCTTTCCGTCTGCTCCTAGTCTTACCAATGCAACCGAGGATTCGTCTGTCTTATCATTATACTGGTAAGAGCTATAAACCATCGTATCATCCGGTGCAATTAAAACATTGTAGAATCCTTCCTCCTCCGGTACATCCATCGGTATCTCTTTCAGATCACTTCCATCCAGATTTACGGAATACAAGCGTGAAATAGAAGTTCCATCTTTATAATACTCTTCTTCGTCATCTTCTGAATCCGTATCCCCTGTCTCTTCTTTTGCATCATCGGATTCCTCATCTGCATCCGTTTTTGCATCCCCGGATTCCTCATCTGTATCTGTTTTTTCCTCTTCAGAAGAATCTGATTTGTCTGCTTCCTCTGCGTTGTTATTATCTTCTGTCTCACCGGCTTCATCCGATGCTGTATCTTTTTGAGAGTCGTCTGAAGATGCATCCTGTGCATCACTGTCAGCAGTACCCTTCGTATCCTCTGCATCATCCTGCTTATCTTTGTCTTCTCCCGATTCATTCTCAATCCATTCATAGGTCTCTATATACAGCTTACCGTTCTGAACCGAAATTGTACTTGGTTCACCTTCCAATCCCTCCAATGGGAAATCGGTGGCTTCATAGATCATGTCTTTTGTGTCAGCCTCTGCCTGATCTTTTGACTTCTTACTTCCACCATCTTTGCCTCCACAACCAGTCATGGTTGCCATCATGGTCGCTGCCATGAAAATTGCGATGGACTTTTTCCATATTGTTTTCTTCATACCTTCACTCCTGTTCTGTCTGCCAATATTACTTTGTATTAAATATGGTAAAATGTTTTCTATGACGATGATTCGTCAGATTTGTTATCAAATTTCACCATTCTCAACAATATAGGAGTATAAACGATTCCTGTCGTACAATCAAGAGTTTTAGAAATTCTTAAGAAAAACGTCAGAAATTGGTTAAATCCCCTTACCATACGATTCTGTAAGGGGATTTTTGATTTAGAAGATTATTGGGGAAGAGGGGCTATTATTAATATTTCATAAAATATCGTTTAACCATTGCGTTACGTCCATATTAACCACAACGTTTTCCCGATCAGCTCATGGTCTATATTTTGTAACAGAACTTAATATTTAAATCGGAATATTATTGTGATAACAATATTCTCTCAAGATTACGGCAAAACTAGAACACCAAATCTTCATAGATTGTCGATTCGGAATGCAACTGATTGCTGCCGCAGGATTGCCCGATACATGCAAACAGTTAAGACTATCATTGAAGTAGAAGCAATATGGTCCAAGTGTACCAACAGCGCTTTGCACATAGATTGTAGTCAAATTAGGATTTTTGTAAACTGCTTCAGTATCTATGTATGGAGTATTGATTGTTAGCGTTTGCAATTGAGAATTGTTTTGAATTGCACGGTTTCCTAATTTCTTTACCTGATATCTATAGTTACCGTAAGTAAATACTTCCGGTACGGTAACATCCTTGGCCTTACCGGAATACTGAACAATTGTACATGTTGTGCGGTCGAAAGTCCACGTACCATATTTGTCTGTAACTGTAAACTCATTAGGTACTTGAGCATTTTCTTTCTCTGCCGCAATTTCTGTCTCAGTTTTCATATAATCTAAAGTAAAACGATTGCTGCGTGCGGAACAATACGAGATGACTCTGGATGCACTACGATATACGCGTATCGTCTTTTTGGTATCATCCCCCAGACAACCCTCATACATGGAAGTGGGATTTCCCCGAAAGACAATGCTGTTCAGATAAGGATTGCTGCTGAATACACCATAGCCAAGCTTGGTGACACTGGCAGGAACCTCGACTGATGTTAAACGAGTATTACAGAAAGCTCCGTTGTCCAGCACAGTTACGGTTTTAGGAATAGTAACACCCCAGAGATTGGACTGATTGCAAAGTGCTCCGGAACCTATTATAGTAACCGGGCGTCCGTCTATCGTTTGTGGTATACCTATACCGTAATTAACTTTACCATGATATTTTACAATGGTAATGCCTGTGCTGTTATATGTGTATT
>CAJOPP010000357.1 GCA_905236365.1 uncultured Lachnospiraceae bacterium | reverse complement strand
TATTTTCACCTACACCATCTCTATGTAGATCAATAACAACTTCAATCGATGGATTCTCCTCTAATATTTTTGTCACATTATTATACGCATTTTCATAGGCCTTACTGCGATCTAATTCCCCATCAATGATATCATAAGCAGTTTCATCGTGATAAACTGATATTCCGTATTCTTCCTCCAGAATCCGTGTCAGATAACTCCCCACCCCTATGATGGTATCCTCCTTCTTTCCATCCCTACTGTCTATGAAACTTTCAGAACCATGGGTATGATAAATCAATATTTTATATTTTTTCTGCTCTACAGCTTCCTCTTCCGCCATCAAATTTTCTTTTTGTTCTTCAAATACACGATCTTCTTCCACCGGATTATCTCTTTGCTCTGTGATTCCTGTCAATTCCTTCTTCGGCTTCCAGCCATCAATCGAAAGATCTGTATCAAGCAAATTATCCAGATTCAATTCCTCTTCTGTCATACTTGTATTACTGTCTACCACAAAAATATGTTCCAGCAAAAAATCCTTATTTCCCAGCTGTTTTCTTGTATATACCGTCCCATTTTCTCCGTCCTTCAATGTGGTAATGGGTGTATTGGTTACCGGCACTTCCACCGTTTCTTCCATTACTGTATCCCCACCCGTCATACCTACTTCTTCATCCTCAAAAAACCATTCCGGAACCGAATAATCTGCTGCATAATCCACATCCAGATTACCATACTGTTTTTCATAAGTAAGAAGCGGTATCATCTGCTCTGTTAATCTCAAAAGCCAATCAGAATTTCCAACAGTCTTCGACCGAAAAAGGGTCCATATTATAAGAATCGCCAAAGCCACCAACCGCTTCTTATTCAATTTTTTATCAAATTCAGAATACTGATATGTTCTCATGTCACCTACCATGTAATGTTTATGATTATAACGCTTCAAGCATGCCTTATCGTTATAACACGCATTTTCTCATAGTAACATTGTATTCCAAACTTTTCATTCTATGCCTGAGTTGCCTGATTGATTGCTTCCGAAATTGTGTAACTGATCCGTTTTACTGCTTCATCAATATCCTTCGGTGTTACAAACATATTCTCCAGATAAGGTGTCACCATCTCGCACGCTAACTGATATCGTTCTTCTTCATTAAACTTTTTTAACACATTCTTAGTTGCCTGTTTTCCCAAAGCCGATACCATAACATCCATCGCATCATTCACGATTGTCGGAACTGCTATCACCGTAGGTACTCCAATCGCCAATACCGGAATCCCAATACTTTCTTTATTGATTGCATTCCGATGGTTTCCCACACCTGATCCAGGTGTAATTCCCGTATCTGCAAGCTGAATAGTTTTATTTAATCGATCCGATTCTCTCGCTGCCAAAGCATCAATCACAATCAAAAGATCCGGCCTAATCTCCTTTACCAATGCTTTTAAAATAACCGAAGATTCCATTCCTGTCTGTGCCATCACTCCCGGTGCGATTGCACTCACCTCTATACTCTGTGAAATAATTCCTTCCTTCAGCAAATGTCTTGTGACATACAGATTATCGATTACATACGGGCCTAATGCGTCCGGTGTCACTTCTCTATTACCAAGTCCTGCCACCATAATCTTTCGTTTCATTCCAATAAATTCTTTTAAATGCTTACAAAGAACCTCCATCATCGGCTGATGAAATCCTTCATCATGTTCTCTCAAATGCTCGCTCTCCAGTGTTATATAAGTTCCTATCGGTTTTCCCAACCTCATAGCACCATCTTCATCCTCCACCACAATCCGAACCTCTTTTATATCCGTATCCCCATTATTCTTTGTCATCACATGAACACCTTTAATCGGTTCATCACTTTGTATATCCTCTTTCATCTCTACCGCTAAATCTGTTCTGCCACGCATGTTCTTCCCTTCCTTCACTCTTTCATATTTTACCATCTCTTATAAATATCCCCAATTCCCACAATCCTATACAATGAATATTTTTAAATTCCTGTTTGTAGGGGAGACGGACGCTTCGAAAGTTGATGGGGAACCGAACGCAGGCGTTGTAGGAATCAAAGTCTTCGCGGACACGAGCTAAAGCATACCTTCACACTAGGTTCGAAAATACCTCACCAAGTGTTCAGGCATTTTGCTCCCTTCGCTTTTTGATTCCTACAACACCTTCTGTTTCATGGCGAACTGCATGGGCAACTTTCGAAGCTGTTTCATGGTAAAATATACAT
>CAJOPP010000356.1 GCA_905236365.1 uncultured Lachnospiraceae bacterium | reverse complement strand
TTCGGAATGCAACGGGGATATTCTGGTATGACCGGTATCGTGCAATCGTAGAAGCCATTGTAAATCTGGTATTGTCCATTCCGTTGACTTACTGGTTTGGTGTAGGTGGAGTAAAATTAGGTTCTTTGATAGCATTGTTGACAACTACGTTCTGGTTAGAAGGATATGTTTTGTATAAACGATTCTTTATGAAGTCTTCGAAAGAATATCAGATATTGCAATTCAAATATGGTGTGTTGACGATAATTCAGTGTATACTGGTTACAGGACTGTGCAAATGGATAGATGATGGTGGTATTTTGACGTTTGTTCTGCAATGTGCAGTTTGTGTTGTATTATCAAATGGTATTTTATTCCTGATGTTCCGGAAGAGTACAGAATATCAATATTTTCTGGGATTGGTCATGCGAATGTTAAAAAAAGGGGGGAAACGGCATGAGTGAGCCATTAATAACGACAATTATTCCGGTATATAATGTGGAAAAGTATCTGGATGACTGTGTGGAGTCGGTTGTTCGTCAGTCATATACTAATTTACAGATTATTTTGGTGAATGATGGGTCTACGGATGATTCAGGAACACTTTGCGATCAATGGCAGAAGCGTGACAAACGAATTGTTGTGTTTCATCAGAAGAATCAGGGAGTTTCGGCAGCAAGAAATTTGGGAATGCAGCATGCGGAAGGTGATTATATTACATTTTTGGATTCCGATGACCTATATCATTGGGATTTTATTCGAATTATGTATCATACAATGAAAAAGTATGAAGTAGATGTTGTGCAATGTGATATAGGACGGTTTAAGGATGGGATTTCACCGAATTTACAAAAAGAGGTAGAAAAAATTAAAATTGAATTGGTGAGTGGACGAGAAATCAATAAAAGAATCTATACATCCGGCAATATCATTTATACGATTGTGTATAACAAGATGTATCGGCACAAGGTATTGGAAGACAAGATGTTTCCCGTTGGTAAAATACATGAAGATACGTATACATTATTTCGTTGGCTGTATCCTTTAGAGAAGGTTGCATTGGTTTCCGCTCCGTTACAGTTTTATCGGTCACGGCCAAACAGTATTATGACTTCAGCAGTTTCAGAACGCAATCTGGATATGTTGGATGCTTATGAGGAACGGCTGTTGTTTTATAAAGCCCAAGATGACAGAGAATTGTATGCACTATGCCTGGTGAAGTATATGTATGCTATCACTGTTTTATATGGGAAAACGATTGGGAGAAAAGATCAGAAAATGTTACTGGAGCAATTTTATATGCGGGCAGAACATGTTTACAGTAAAATGAAAAAGGAAAAAGAAATATCAAAAAAAGACAAAACAAAGGCGAAACTTTATCTGAAGATGCCATTGACATATTGCAGGCTTGTGAAAGTTGCGATGTTGTGTCGAAGAGGAATCGGCAAAGTGCAATGCGTAATGAAAAGAGCTTAAAGGAATGAGTAGGAGAAGTGGGCAGTATGAATTGTAAAGTAAAGTATTTGGCGGAATTGGTAAAAGCACAACTAGAGCAAAGGACACCCCAGCGGATACCGGACGGGATTTCAGTGGAAGAATTGGTACAAGTGGCGAGAGATAACCATATGACATATTTGTTGATGGGGGCATTGCTTCGAACGGACAATCTCCCGGACGAATGGAAAGAACCTATGCAGGCAGCAGTCATGAAAAGTATGTGGCATACCGGTGTGCAGGTAATGGAACTGAAGGAAATGGAACGGCGCTTTGAAGAAAAGAAAATAGCTTGTCAGCCAATGAAAGGATCCAGATTAAAATTTATCTATCCAACACCGGAAATGCGGGAAATGAGCGATATTGATGTTTTGATTCGGAAGGACTGTATGGAAAATGCAGCATCGGAATTGCAGGAGATGGGGTATGAGATGCAGGAATCGATTAAACATCATGATATTTATGTGAAACAACCGTATATGGTAATTGAAGCACATCGGGCCATGTATGATAAAACCGTTGATCAGAATCAATATGCGTATTTTTCCGATCTGTCAAAAGCAGTGCTTCGGGAAGGATGTCAGTACATCTATGATTTTAATACGGAAGACTTTTACATCTATATGGTTGCGCATATGGCGAAGCATTTCTTTGCCATGGGTTGCGGAATCCGTAATCTGGTTGACATTCATGTGTATCGGGCACGGTACGGCGGAAAAATGAATGAAACGTATCTAAGGGAAGAATTTGAAAAGCTGGGTCTTTCTTCCTTTATCCGGCATATGGAAACACTGACGGCAGTCTGGTTAGAAGGAAAAGAAGGCAGTGAGTTTTATGATCAGCTGTTTAATTATATGATGAAATGCGGGATTTATGGA
>CAJOPP010000355.1 GCA_905236365.1 uncultured Lachnospiraceae bacterium | reverse complement strand
GTATTGGCAAATTCTTAAGTAAATGACATTGGTTCAGACATATACCACACTCGGTGACTGTTTACTGGCTAACGAGTGAACTGTAACCAACTGTAACGATGTCGTGAGGATTTTTTGACTTAAAGGTTGAAGTTCTGCATATCTTTTGATAGAATATTGCTAATTGAGAATTGGAGGTATTAGTCATGGAAAATGAAACAATGGAAGATTTTGAAGAGGAATTGACAAGTTCTTTTCGGGTAATCAAAGAAGGAGAACGGATCAAAGGTATGATTGTAGATATCAATGATGAAGTCGTTACATTGGATCTGGGATACTATGCACCTGGCGTTATCCCGCTTTCGGAATTGTCGGATGACCCTGATTTTTCTGCAATGAAAGATTTGAAAATCGGTGATAGTGTAGAGACAATCGTTCTTCAGAGAGAAGACGGACAGGGAAATGTTTTACTTTCTTTAAAAGAAGCAAATGAAATTTCTGCATGGGAGCATTTTAAGGAACTGATGGAGCAGGAGACAGTTGTTACAGTAAAAATTAAGGAGAGTGTGAACGGCGGTGTAGTTACGTATCTAGAAGGAATCCGGGCATTCATCCCTGCATCGCAACTGGCACTTACTTATGTTGAAGACACAGAAGAGTATATCGGCAAGGAAGTGGAGACAAGAGTGATTACAGTAGAAGAATCTGTAAAGAAACTTGTTCTTTCCGCAAAATCAGTTTTAAAGGAAAAAGAAGCAGAACATGACAGAGAAAAGATGGCAATGATTGTTCCAGGTTCCATTTTTGAGGGAAAAGTAGAATCCCTTATGCCGTATGGCGCGTTTGTACAGATGGATAATGGATTGACAGGTCTGGTTCATATTTCTAAGATTGCTATGAAGCGGATCAAGAAGCCTTCGGAAGTGTTATCTGTAGGACAAGAGGTCAAGGTCAAAGTTCTGGAAGTGAAGGACGGTAAAATTAGTCTCAGCATCAAGGATGTGGAGACAAATACGTCAGAGATTGTGACGGATGTAATTGAGAAATTCGATTATCAGTGTGAAGAGATTCCAAATAATCCGTTTGGTGCGTTACTTTCGGGCATTAAACTGGATGAATAAAGTCGAATGTGATGCATGGCATGAAGAAGCCAGCATACAAGGTGCATGTTTTTTGATTTAAAATGCAGCAATGAATTCATATCCGCCTTTGCATCAGGGGATGAAGATGTAGGAATGATGGTGATAGAATGTTAAAAAGAAAACAGAGTGCAATTAGGTATATTCTGTTGACGTTTGGAATAATATGGATTATGGTGAATTCAAATTCTTTCAATTGTAATGCTGAAAATAAATTTTCAAAATCAAAGCCACTCGGTGTTATGTCAACTGCTGTGGGAACTGGTATTGCTGTGTCATGGGAACCGGTAGAAGGAGCTGGTGGATATGAGGTATATGAGGCTGTAGAACAGAATGGTCAGAATATCGGAGCACTCGCATATTGCAAAGTCAAGCAAACAAAGAAATGTAAGATTGTTTTATCAGAAAAAGAACCGGGAAACATTTGCCACTACTATATTCGTGCATATAAGGTTAAGAAAAATGGGAAAAGGGAATATAGCAAGAAGAGTAAAAAAGTATCTACAACGGTAGCGACAGAAGGTATTTCAACAATCAAAAATTTATTACAGACAGCAATTGCCCCTATAGGTTCTACAATGTATGTTTGGGGTGGAGGTTGGAATAAAAAGGATACGGCTGCAGGAAAAGAGGCAAAAAGGATTGGATTAAGTCCTACATGGAGAAACTTTGCGGCAACTAAAACTTCTTTGTATAATTATCGGAATTACCGCTATCAGATTCATAACGGTTTAGACTGCTCCGGCTATGTAGGCTGGTGTGTTTACAATGTTTTGAATACGCAGAATAATCAAAAAGGTTATGTATACCTCGCATCCAGGCAGGCAAAAGAATTTGCCGGTCTTGGGTTTGGCACTTATATCCCGCCGGAATTGGTAACGGATTATCAGGCAGGAGATATTATGAGTTCTTCGGATCATGTCTGGATGGTAGTAGGAGCATGTGATGACGGAAGTGTGGTTTTGATACATTCTTCTCAGGTTGGTGTACAGTTATGTGGTACAGCAACACCTGTAGGCAAAATAGAGAGTGAGGCATATGCATTAGCAAAGAAATATATGAAAAAATATTACAAAACATGGTATGAGAAATATCCCAATGTAAGCAGAGGGAGTTCTTACCTTACAGGTCGTGGACAGATGCGTTGGATAACAGAGGGAGAGGGAATTGTCTTATCTGATCCGGAGGGCTATCAGAAGATGGGGGCAGAAGCGGTATTAGAAGATTTGTTTGGAGAATAGGATATTACTCCAACAAGGGTTAAGGAGGAAAGTGACTGCTCAGTGGCAAATCAGATTGCTTATCGGTTAGCACAGGACAAAAAGCCTCGATATGTCTTCGCTTCACTACGGTCGGTGCTAAGCAAAACAAACACCGGCTGTTTACCACCCTGCTATGCCTACTTTTTTATCTCCACTCTCGTAAAAGCGTTCTGCGTTATAGTCGAATTAATCAGAAAACTCAGAACTGGTATGCTCAACGTAAAACGAGATTATATAGAAAAAAATAAGATTATAAGAAAAAAAACAACGGTTGTACAAAAAAATACTTGACACATGAAAAAAAGGGGGGTACACTCATTGTGATAATGATTTTTTGTATGTTGTCAATTTGCGTAAAAAATTAGAATTAATTTATTTTTTGTGAGATATGTTTATTAATTGACAGAACAAAATGTTTGCTTTATTAGAGGAGTATTTTTATAGAAAGAGGAAGAAGCTGGTGATTGCTATGAGGATAGATGATATTAATAAACAAACAGATTTGAATAATGGCTCCTATCATAGATTGGCTAGTCAGAACTTAAGCGAGAAGAGTACAGTCCCTTCTGTTGATTTTACTTTTGATGTGTCGGAGGAAGGTCAACGTACAGAAGATCAGGGTGCAACTGTTAGTATTTCTGAGCGTGCGAGGGAGTTGTTCGAAGCACAATCGGAGCACAAGGCGGTTTTTGTTGCAAAGCAAGAAATGAGTAGACAATCAGATGGAAGAGTGAATTTTCAAGTAGATCTTGAAAAGGATCATGGATTGGAAATAGAAGAAGCGTATGCAAGTCGGGTGACGGCAAAGATTCAGGGAACCGGAGTATTTCAACAGGTATATGGAAGTCCGAATAATCTTCAACATGTGAATATTGTAGGTTAAGATCAGACTGTCGTATATTGGAGAGTTATTCAGACTGCAGATTGAGAATAGAGAAGTATTAGAACATCTTGCGTAATCAAGGTGTTTTTTTTATAGGAAACTTCGTCCCCTATAAAGCAAAAAATGCTCCGAGAGGATTGCACTGAGGCGGATAATAATTTTGTTGTTGCTGCTTGCACACTGTTTTTTGCTTTGAATACTTTATTATAATAGATAAAGTATAGGGATTTTTTATGTCTGAGAATAAAATAAGTCCGGAACTTATTATGGCATTGGGACTTTCGGAAGAAGAAAGAGAAAAGAGTTTGAATTTAAATGTAGGCTTTAGTAATCGGTTCGATGAGTGGGAACTGATTATCCGGTATACGGGAAGTCTGGCGGAGATACAGAAGGAACTCGGGATTTCTGTGGAGGAATTATTAGGTGGATATGCAGTGATCCGGATTCCACAATATTTAATTGAAAAACTTTCGGATTACGAACAGATTGACTATATTGAAAAACCAAAGGCACTTGTTTTATCAGAGATGGTAGGAAGTGTAGCATCTTGTGTAAGCAGGGTGCGGTTGCCGGATTATAATTTGACAGGCAGGGGCACATTGGTAGCATGTTTGGATTCGGGTGTGGATTTTTATCATCCTGATTTTCGAAATGCAGATGGCACCACCCGGATTGTGGCGATGTGGGACCAGACGATACCGGGAAATCCACCGGAAGGATTTAATAATGGAAGTTTCTATTCTTCAGAGGATATCAATGAAGCGTTGGCAGAAGAGGAAAAAGGCCGGCAGAGCTTTGAAAATGCAATTGGAATGCATCGAGGCAGTGATATTGTACCACAATTTGATGGAAGTGGACACGGAACGGCTGTATTGGGAATTATGGCAGGTAACGGAAATGCATTGGATAGAGAAATTGTTGGTATGGCACCTGAGGCAGAAATCATTGTTGTAAAACTGGGAAATGCGGAAGAACAAGGCTTTCCGAGAACGACGCAGCTTATGAAAGCCATTGATTTTTCCGTTAGGTATGCAATTGATGTAGGAAAACCGTTAGCCATTAATATTAGTTATGGAAATAATTATGGTGCTCATAATGGGGATTCTATGCTGGAACGTTATATCGATACGGTATCAAATCTATATCGGATTTCCATTGCAACCGGGACCGGAAATGAGGGGATTACATCCAGACATACATCAGGGATATTAGTGACGGGACAGCAGGAGATAGTGGAACTCTATGTGGGTGATTATATGACATCCTTTAATCTACAAATCTGGAAGCATTATCAGGACGATTTTTTTGTTACAATAGAATCCCCTGCAGGACGTCGGATTGGACCGATTTCCAGCTATTCCAGTGTACAGAATTATGCATTGCCGGAAGAGATTGTTGGAATTTATTACAGTGAGCCTACTCCTTATAATCCTGAGCAGGAAATATACATTTCCTGGATTCCAAGAGCAGATTATATAACAGCGGGAATTTGGCGAATTTATTTGGAAGCACACCGGATTGTGGCTGGAGAGTATAACATGTGGCTTCCGGTGGCAGGCAGTACATCTTCAGAGGTATCTTTTGTGAGATCGACACTTTTTAATACGCTGGTAATTCCTTCTACGGCAGATTCTGTGATTTCGGTTGCTGCTTATGATTCCAGAAATGACACCTTTGCAGCATTTTCAGGCAGAGGACCTAATCAGAAACAGGAACTTCCGCAAGTAATCGGAAAACCGGATCTGGCAGCTCCGGGAGTTGGAATCAACACCTGTCTGGCGGGTGGGGGATATGCTTCTTTTTCAGGTACATCGTTTGCATCTCCGTTTGTTGCCGGTGCAGCGGCACTTCTTATGCAATATGGAATAGTGGAGGGGAGAGATCCGTATATGT
>CAJOPP010000354.1 GCA_905236365.1 uncultured Lachnospiraceae bacterium | reverse complement strand
CTTAGAGGAAACACACTGCGGGTTTCATTGAAAAATGAGTAATATTTAATCGGGCAGAGAATTGATATCTTTGTCCGATTTTTATATTATTTCATATTGATTTATGATATTATGATGTCGGGAACATCGGATTTGATAATGCAAAGGTGAGTTGACAGAAGGAGACGGAGATTGTGATTACAGAGGAGATTAGAGAAGAATTGCATGCTTTGCAGGATGTGTCATATCGGGATTTTCAAAGTGGACTTATCCCGAATTTGTCGAAGAAATGCTTTATAGGAGTTCGTACGCCGGAACTTAGAAAGCTTGCAAAGAAGGTGGCGAAGAGGGAGAATATCGGCGAATTTCTTAATGAGCTGCCGCATAACACATTCGATGAAAATCAGTTACACGCATTTATTATTTCAGAAATAAAGGATTATGATAAATGTATTGACGAGTTGGAGAAGTTTCTGCCATATGTGGATAATTGGGCGACCTGCGATCAGATGTCACCGAAGGTGTTTAAGAAGAACAGGGATTTACTGCTTGGGTGCATAAGAGAGTGGATTGTATCTGATGAGACGTATACAGTAAGATTTGCAATCAGAATGCTGATGAGTCATTTTCTGGATAAGGATTTTGATGCTTCATATCTTGAACTGGTGGCGAAGATACGGTCGGAAGAGTATTATGTCAATATGATGATTGCATGGTATTTTGCAACAGCACTGGCAAAACAGTATGAGGAGGCACTTCTGTACATCGAGGAGAGAAGACTTGAGACATGGACACATAATAAGGCGATTCAGAAGTGTATTGAGAGTAGACGGATCACTGAGAAGCAGAAGGAGTATCTTAAGGGACTCAAGGTATAAAAGGGTATACCGGAAGTTGAGAAATGTGTTCCGTTCGTTGCTTGAGTTCTAAATATAGAGTGGGAGAAGAGAGGAGTAATATGCATATTTTTGGGAAAAAAGAAATCAGGCTACCTGTTCCGGAATCCTGCAAGGATTTTGAGATTGAGGTAGATAAGAGTATTTGTACCGGTGAGATGACGGTGGGATTTCGGGATCCGGCTTCCGGAAAACTCAAATTTGCAGAACTTGCAAGAAGTGAGGATGAGGTGGAAGCCTTTAAGAAAAAATATGGAAGATGAGTCAAAAAGTACAGAAAGAAAAAAGGAGATTTTGATATGAAAACAGCAACCGATTTGAGAAATTTATTAAGACAGATTGATCATAAGGGATATCCGGCATACAAGGATACGAAGGGAAAATACCAATTCGAAGGATACGTATTTTCCATTGATCATGTACAGGGGGATCCCTTTGCTGCACCATCGAAAGTAAGCATTTTGGTGGATGGTAAGCAGGCAGGGTTTAACAAGGAATTCTATGATAAGAAATGGAAACGAATCGCATTGCAGGATCATCTGCTTCGAAACATGGCAAAGAGCATTCGGGAATATTCTTTTAAGGCAAAAGGCTCCGGGAAAAGCGGACTTTTAGGAATTAGTCAGCCAGGGCAGGAAATCTTGAATCGAAGTGCCTGCACGATCAATCCGGAAAACGGCAACATCACGGTTCGAATGGAGATTGGATTTCCTGCAAACGGAAGAACCATCAATTCCAGAGAATTGGAAAAAATAGTATTTGATTTTTTGCCGGTCTGTGTCAGACAGTCCGTATTTCAGAAAGCATACCGTATCGATGATTTGAAGAAGACGGTAAATCTTTCCGAGGATCAGCAGTATATCAGAGAACAGTTAAAAGAACTTGGATTGGTGTCATTTGTTGCCAATGGTGCGATCCTGCCCAGAAAATCCGGTGTATCCATGTTGCCGATGAAAGATGCAGTTGTTTTCAAATCTCCGGAATCCATGGAGGTGACAATGGAACTTCCCCATCATGGTACGATAAAGGGAATGGGGATCCGAAAAGGAATTACCCTGATTGTAGGTGGTGGTTATCACGGAAAATCCACTCTGTTAAAGGCATTAGAACTTGGTGTTTATAATCATATTGCTGGAGATGGAAGAGAATTTGTCATTACCGATGATACTGCGATAAAACTCAGAGCAGAGGATGGAAGAAGCATTCAGAAGGTGGATATTTCCATGTTTATACGCAATCTGCCAAATGGAAAAGATACCGTATCTTTTTATACGGAAGATGCCAGTGGAAGTACTTCTCAGGCAGCCAATACCGTGGAGGCAATGGAGGCAGGAGCAAAGACCTTGTTGATTGATGAGGATACCAGTGCCACCAATTTTATGATTCGGGATGAACTGATGCAGCGGGTAGTTAACCGGGAAGTGGAGCCGATCATTCCGTTTATTGATCGCGTGTGTGAACTACATGAGAAACAAGGAATTTCTACAATCTTAGTAGCAGGAAGCTCTGGCTCTTATTTTCATAAGGCGGATAGTATCTTGCAGATGAATCGTTATGAGCCGGTGGATATTACGGAATTTGCGAAAAAGGAGGCTGCAAATTTTCCGATTCTTTCTGAAAAGATAGAGACTGCTAAAGAGCCAATCGTTTCCCGTGTGGTGAAAAAAGACATGGCATTTATCAAAGATAACCGAATCAAAGTAAAGACAATGGGAACTGAAAGTATATCCATTAATAAAGAGATGGTAGACCTGCGCTTGGTTGAGCAGCTTGTCGATCAGGAACAATTATCTGCATTAGGACAAATCATAAAATATATGAAGCTCCATTCTTTTGATGGAAGAAGAACATTGGGACAGGCAGTAGAATTGTTGTATGAGAAAATGGAAAACGAAGAATTTTCAGCGTTTTGTGATAGTGGTATCTCCGGCAATCTGGCAATTCCGAGAAAACAGGAAATCTATGAAGCACTTAACCGATGCCGTAAACTGTTGGAAATCATTTAGTTTGTAATAGGTGTTCAGTTGTTGCAATTCAGTGGTTAGCCCCCTCTTGCTTGGCGTACGTCTGAACAGTAACAACCGTTACAATTCAGGCTGTGCTATCCAATGAAAGAGTTGTAAAATAACTTCGTTTGCGTTAAAATAGAAGTATCACATTTGTGGTAGAAAAGCAAAATGTGATGCATGGTCATAATGGTACATGTGGCATTTCATGCGCAGAGTGCATGTACGGTTATAAGCAGTATGGGAGGTATTAGCGATGGAGTCAAGCGGAATGAAAGTGTATCATACGAATGAAATGTTAGCCTGGGTAGGGAATTTTTCAGATAGGATGGGAGTTAGCCCGGAGAAAATCAAGATGTTGAACATCTGTGGAAAGAACAAAAATGTGCTTCCGACAATTGAAACCCATAAGCGGGTGATGATCTTTGCAGATGAGAGTCAGCCGGATTTGTTTTATGAATTATGGGAAGGTGGCTACGGCGATTATGATATGTGGATTGGTAAGGGAACCAGTGCGAATGATGAAGTTGAGACCTGCAAGGTAAAAGAATTCATGGATAAGAAGATTACAGAACCAATTGTAATCTTTATCATTAATGAGAATACCAGAGAGGCATCCCGGTTTGGAATTAAGAATGAATTTTTTTCAAAAGGCTCCGTGAATTATGTAGGACATGAGATTCGTGCGGTCATCATGAATATGTTATCGTGTGATGTGGGAGATACGATCTGCATTGTCAGTGGAGAAAGTATTGTCATTGAGGCTGCGATAGAGGCAAGTGAGGGTACGATCATTGCAGTGGAGCCGGATGCAAGAGATATGCGTTCCTTGCAGGATAACGTGAGCAAGTTTGGAGTACATAATGTAGAGATTATACCGAATATAACAGAGGAGAATATGCAGAATCTTCCGGTTCCGAGACTTGCATTTATTGTGGCATCAAAGCGGTTAGAGAATGAGATTCAGACGTTACTGAAAGTAAATCCCCAAATGCAGTTTATCATCTATACACTGGAATTGGATATGGTAGTGAGTATCAAGAATATTTTTGCAAAATATGATATTGAAGATACAGAGGTATTGCAGATTGCGGTATCAAAGAGCGATAAGAGAAGTATTATGGTATCGCAGCCATCACCGTGGATGATCAGTGGAACAGCCCGGCAAGACGAAAAAAAATGATATAGAAAGGAAAGAGTTTGTGAACGTTCTTTTGTCCTTTGTGTTTGCACTTCAAGAGGACAGATATGTTCGTTTAAAACCGGTATCCAATTATGAGAAAAAGAAATATAATAAAAAGAACTGGCATTTTGTTCAGTATGCTTCTTCTGATGGGAATTTTATCAGGTTGTGGGAACAATGCAACAGAGGAACGAATAAAAACAGGAGAAGAACGAGCCATTGAATTAAAAGGTGAGGCGGAAGAAGTAGTGGATCAGATGAATGACAAAACAAACAATCTAATGCAGGATGCAGATACGATTGATCAGCAATAAGATGAAATTGTTATAATAAGAATAAAAAATGCAAGAGCAGTCATACTAATGAAGAGAGAAGAGGAGCTGTTGCGTTTGTGTAAGGACTGTGGGAAAGCAAATTTTCTCATAGAAATACAGAAACGCAATAGCTTTTTTCTTTTACGGAGTGTAAAGAAAGATTCGCTAAGTATAAAAAGTGAGGTGGAAAAATGACTGCAGGATTGCAAATGGGAAAACAAAGTTTATCTTTTGAACAACCGGTTTATATTATGTCTGCGGCGTGTATTGTTGGTCCTAAAGAAGGAGAAGGACCGTTAAAAGATACCTTTGATCAAATTGTGGAAGATGCAACGTTTGGAAAAGATTCCTGGGAGGAAGGAGAGAGTGAGCTGATGAAGCAGACTTCTCTTTTAGCATTTCGTAAAGCAAAGATAAAAGCAGAAGATGTAAGGTATCTTTTTGCAGGAGATTTATTGGGACAGCTGATTGCAACAACATTTGGTTTGATGGAT
>CAJOPP010000353.1 GCA_905236365.1 uncultured Lachnospiraceae bacterium | reverse complement strand
GATCCGTCGTTCTCCGTCGGCTAACTGGCTATCGGATAATTGGCAGGCAGAGATGATGAAGATTGAGAAATGTGTTGATTGCGGAGCTTGTCTGAAACGATGTCCTTATGAACTGAATATACCGGAATTGCTCCGAAAGAATCTGGAGGATTACAAGGAGATTGTAGCAGGCAGAGTGAAAGTATGATCGTATTGAGAAAAAGAGCTGCTTTTCCGGGATAGCGAATAGTGAGTTCTTTACACTTTGAAACAGTAAGAAGCCTGTCGCGTATCTATGAAGCATAACTGAATAGATACGAATTATTTATAATTGGAATTACATAATGTTAAAACTGGAAAGAGAGGAATATAAAATGATAGTAGAACCAAGAGTAAAAGGATTTATCTGTACGACTGCTCATCCGACCGGATGCGCCAGAAATGTTGAAAATCAGATTGCGTATGTGAAGCAGCAGGGAAAAATCGACGGACCCAAGAAGGTATTAGTGATTGGTGCCTCCACAGGTTATGGACTTGCTTCCAGAATCACCGCAGCATTTGGCATGGGAGCAGCAACGATCGGAGTAATGTTTGAAAAAGAAGCCAGTGGTAAACGGACAGCAACGCCTGGCTATTATAATACAAAAGCATTTGATGCGGCTGCAGCGAAAGAAGGACTTTATTCAAAATCCTTTAATGGGGATGCATTTTCGACAGAAGTCAAAAAAGAAGTGATTGCAGCAATTAAAGAAGATCTGGGACAGGTGGATCTCGTAATCTATTCTCTGGCAGCACCGAAAAGAACAACAGCAGAGGGAATCACCTATACTTCCAGTCTGAAAACAACCGGAGAGCCATTTACCCAGAAGAACTGGAATCTGAAAGATAACACCATAGGAGAGGCGACCATTCGTGTTGCAACCGAAGAAGAGATAGAAGGAACAGTAAAGGTAATGGGTGGAGAGGATTGGATTGACTGGATCGATGCACTGGTGGAAGCAGATGCCATTGCAGCAGGTGCGGTTACGACTGCTTATTCTTATATTGGCCCGAAGCTTACCTATCCGGTCTATCATGAAGGAACTATAGGACGGGCAAAACAGCATTTAAGAGAAAGTGCGGATGTGATTACGAAAAAGCAGGCGGTAAAGGGAATCAAAGCCTATGTATCGGTCAATAAGGCACTGGTAACACAGGCAAGTTCTGCGATTCCGGTTGTTCCACTTTACTTTGCGGTTCTTTACAAAGTCATGAAAGAAAAAGGAATTCATGAAGGCTGTATTGAACAGATGGATCGTCTTTACAAGGAGAAGGTGTTTGGTGAAAATGGCGTTGTTCTTGCAGAAGACGGCATGATCCGCATGGATGACTGGGAAATGCGGGAAGATGTGCAAAATGAAGTAATGGAGATATGGGGCAAAATCAACAGTGACAATATTTTAGAGTTATCCGATGTGGATGGATACTGGGAAGACTTTTATCATATGTTTGGATTTAAGTTAGATGGTGTGGATTACACGGTTGATGTAGAAGTATAGGTTATGGATTATTACTCACTAAACCAATATTTGAAAGATACATTTGGAGAAAAGGTATATAAGATTGCATTGGACGGTGGATTTACCTGTCCGAACAGGGATGGAACGTTGGATACCCGAGGCTGTATCTTTTGCTCAGGAATGGGCTCGGGAGATTTTGCAGGGAGTAGAGACGAGTCTATCACCAGGCAGATTGAACGAGGAAAAGAAAAGCTGCGAGGAAAGATAAAAAGCGGTAAATTTATTGCCTATTTTCAATCATTTACCAATACCTATGCATCGGTGACAAAACTTCGTCAGGTTTATGAAGAAGCGATTTATCATCCGGATATTGTTGCAGTGTCTATTGCTACAAGACCTGATTGTCTGTCGGAAGAAGTGATTGATCTGTTGCAGGAATTAAATAAAATCAAACCAATCTGGGTAGAATTGGGATTACAGACAGTTCATCAAAAGACAGCGGATTACATACGACGATGTTATGATCTGCCGGTATTTGATGAGGCAGTAAGGCGGCTTCATCAGATTGGTCTGCAGGTCATTGTTCATGTAATATTGGGTCTTCCGGGAGAAACGGTGGAAGATATGAAAACTACTGTCCGGTATGTGGGAGAAAGCGGGGCAGAGGGAATTAAACTACAGTTGTTGCACGTGATCAGAGGCACGGATCTGGAAAAGGAATATCTTGCGGGAAAATTTCAAACGCTTGAAATGGAGGAGTATGTCAATCTGGTGGCAGAATGTATCGCACTTCTTCCACCTGGTATGGTGATTCACAGGATGACTGGGGACGGAGATAAGAAAACGCTGGTTGCACCGCTTTGGAGTGCAGATAAAAAGAGAGTGCTGAATGCATTGAAAAGGGCATTGGATTTGAAAGAAAGAGGACAGGAAAGAAACTTTTAGATAAAGAATGGAGAAAATGGATGTTTCGACTGGTTGTCAGGCGTTGAAGTGCATCTGAAATGCAAAATACGGACCGAGTCAGATGTAGCAGTCCGGCTGCAGGCTTTGGTGTTATGAGATAATACTTGATAATGATAAAAAATATGATATAATTGTACGTTAGGTAAAGCTAACACTACTGGTGCTGATTCTGATAAGCCTGAGTGCATAAATTTGTGACATTGTGACAGTTTCTAAGCAGTATGTACTTGTTAAGGGAGAACAACTGCCAGGCACGGGGAGTTAGTTGCACTGTAAGATAATATATGAAAGAAACGAGGAAATAGAAAATGGCGAATAAAATAGGTAGAAATGATCCGTGCTGGTGTGGTAGCAACAGAAAGTATAAAACCTGTCATATGGCATTTGATGATAAAATATGGAGCATGGCACTTCAAGGACATGAGGTGCCATCCCATGATCTGTTAAAAAATGCAGAGCAGATTGAGAAGATTAAAGAAAGTTGTAAGATTAATATTGCTGTGCTGGATTATCTGGATGCCAACATCAAAGAGGGTATGAACACTGCAGAGATTGATAAGATCGTATATGATATGACGACTGATATGGGAGGTATCCCGGCACCGCTCAATTATGAAGGATATCCTTATAGTGTTTGTACTTCCGTCAATGATCAGGTGTGTCATGGATTTCCATCTAAGGATGTTATTTTGAAATCAGGAGATATCGTCAATGTGGATTGTTCCACCATATTGAATGGTTATTTTTCTGATTCCTCCAGAATGTTCTGCATTGGAGAAGTCAGCGAAGAGAAACGGAAACTGGTACAGGTTACTAAAGAATGTGTAGAAAAAGGATTAGAAGAGGTAAAACCTTGGGGCTTTTTGGGCGATATGGGGCAGGCTGTTCATGACCATGCATTTGCCAATGGATATACTGTTGTACGGGAAATCGGTGGACATGGTGTAGGTTTGGAGTTCCATGAAGAACCATGGGTTGGCTATAATTCCAAACGTGGCGAGGAAATGTTATTGGTTCCTGGTATGATCTTTACAATTGAACCAATGGTCAATATGGGTAAGGTGGAGATTTTTACGGATCCGAAGAATAATTGGGAAGTCTATACGAAGGATGGAAAGCCGTCTGCACAGTGGGAAATTATGGTACTCGTAACGGAAGAGGGGCATGAGGTGCTTTGCTGGTAATTTGATTTGAAGGAGTCGTATAAAACGGCTCTTTTTTTATAGGAAACTTTGTCTCCTATAAAGCAAAAACGCTCCGCGGGATGCGCACCTCGCGGAGAAGAAGTTAATTGCTTCACAATACCGCTCGGGTGCGAAAGAGTCGCAAGCGACTCTTTGTTCTTCTATCGATATCATGTTATTAACTTAAGCCATTTCCT
>CAJOPP010000352.1 GCA_905236365.1 uncultured Lachnospiraceae bacterium | reverse complement strand
GGATGATGCCTGACATTCCTCGCTGATCTTGGCAGCTCGTTGCTTGATCTCCACTGACATATTCATATTCTCGGATGTTTCTTCGGCAAGCAGGTTAACGTTGGAAAGAACTTCCTCAGTGGAGGCATTCACTTCCTCGGTAGCTGCGCTGGTGTTGAGCATAGCTTCGCTGACATTGGTCATATAGGAATGAATATCTTGAAATTGTTGATTCAATATGCCGGATGCCTCTCGCAGTTTCTTACTGGAGGCACCGATTTCGGTAGCATTTTGGGATATCTTGATGATGACATCCTTATTACTTTGGTACATATTATTCAGTGAACTGCTCATGGCACCCAATTCATCCTTATCTTTGATAGAGATAGGGTCTACAGAGAAATCACCATCTGCAAGAGAACTTGCAAATACCTGTACCTTTTTAATACTAATGCAGATAGAACGAATTACCAATAAGATTACCAAAATAGCAACTACAACTGTGATAATGCACACTGTTGTGAGAAGCTTAATCAGATTGTGGACAGGTGCGTTCAATTCAGATATCGGCATCTGAATCGCCAGTTTCCAATTCGTACCCGGAAGGGTAGTATAATAAAGATTCAAAGTTTCTCCGTCTGCTGTGTAGGAAGTGGTGCCGGTTTCTGAATCCAGCATCAACTGACCTGCTGCGGCAAGGCTTGAGTTTGTCTCATTCAGGATGTTTTCCTCTGCTGCGATCTTAGATTGATCGACACCGGCCAGATATACGCCGCTGCTGGTCAACAGCATTCCTGTACCATTCTCCCCGACTTTGATATCGTTTATGATTTGTACGATTGTCTCCAATGAAATTCCAACAGACGCACATCCGATGTAGGTTCCGTTATCGTAGATCGCCACGGAACAGGTTGAAAGTGTATTTCCTGAAGGTGGATCATAATAAGGATCTGTAATTACAGGATCGGTTAAACCCTGTGATACGGTGTAATATGGCTTAGTCAGGTAGTCATATTCGGCATTGCTGTATTCATATGTAGTGATCAGCTCGTCGTTACTTTTGTAAACATAGGGTCCTACATACTTTTCATTGCTGTCATAGACATAGGGCTCGAACCAAAGTCCGCTGCCAAGAGCTATTTCGTTGTCTGACACGATATTTTGAAGCATTTTCTCATAAGTGGCGAGAGAGGCTTCCTTGTAGTCAGAGGCGACCGTGGTAGCAAGGACATCTGCAGTTGTCTGAATACTGTTGAGTTGGTTTTCAACTTTGGCAACGGCTTCGGCTAAGGCTGCCGACATCGTTTCCTGTGTCTTGGTATCAATGATTTCTTTACTGTTAAAAGAACAGAACAAAGAAAGCAGTGCAAGCGACAGGATGATAACCGGTAAGATAACGACCAGTAATCTGGTACTGATTTTTTTGAATCTCATGGCATTACCTCTCGTTTCTTTTATTTCCTCCAAACGAGGATAGCACTATTATAACATTAATCGGGCGATAATGGCAAAATATTTGGAAAATTTATTCTTAAATAACATATTTTTGTACAATTTTGCCAATGAGACGTTCAGAACAAATTGACGCTATATAGTGCAACTTGTATAATAGGATTGTGAGCAAATCATGGAATGATGAGTCAATGGGGACGGTTCTAAATGACTCATTCCCATCTAAACGAGTCAATGGGGACGGTTCTATGAGTCAATCAGAACCGTCCCTGCTGACTCCCAAAATGAGTCAATCAGAACCGTCCCTGCTGACTCAGTGCTGACTCAAAAAATGAGTCATACAGAGTCTGTGCAAAGAAATAGATATACATTGGTTTGCCGAATTTTTCTATTGACATTTCCATACAGACGGGTGTATAGTTCTGTTTAACATATTTTGGCACCGCCCAAGGAAAGGAGACCCTAATGAGAGTCGTCGCGAGAAAGCATTATTACGTGAATATAATACAGCATAAGAACTTTCAGAGCGTGTATCGACGTCCATGGTCTACCTTGGAATAATTATCACTATAGGCATAGGTGTATTTAACTTTTGACTACAAAGCTCTGTGGTTCACTATTACGTGATCACAGAGCTTTTTTCATCAATCGAAAATGGAAGGGAGATATTATGACTGAAAATCAAACAAATTGGGGACAGAGTGTTACCGGTGTATTGCTGCATGAGGGCAAAGTACTCTTAG
>CAJOPP010000351.1 GCA_905236365.1 uncultured Lachnospiraceae bacterium | reverse complement strand
TTTCTTCCCAAAATCCTCAATAATCTTATGTATCATATCACAAAAACATTTCAATGGAAAGATAAATTCTATATATTTTTACAATTCACTAAAATAAATAAATTCAAAGCGTGTTTTTATTTTATTTTATTAATAAATCATTGCATTTTCTAATTATAATTAAGTTTATTGTGCAATATATTTAATTTTTGCAAGGTTTTGTACCGTATTTCGAGCTGTATCTTCCATCATGACAGACCTAAAAATGCTTAAAAGCACACCCGGACATAAAGAAGCCCGAATATGCGAGGGCACAACCAAATGTCTCCGTATATCCGGGATCCTTTTTGCTTTCTACTGTTCTTGCAGCCTATTGGTTATCGTAACAGTTCAGCCTTTGACTGAACTGTTACCGGCTATTTTTTTTCATACTCTTTTTAAATCCAGTTTTGCTGCTGAACAATTTCTTGTATTTGCCCAACCGGCTCTTCGAAACCTTGATCTTAGCAGACTTATGGATATTTTTGATTGCATTTTCATCATATCTATAATCTTCTATCATTACACATATGCGCCTCACGTCCTAATCCACATAAAGTTCTATTATTTGGTCTGATTTGACCTTCGCCTTTATATTCTTACCTACGTTCACAGCCTCCCAGTTCCCTTTATCAATGGTATAGGTTTTGATTTTATCTTCCTTCTTTCCCAAAAATCCCTTAACATAATACTGTTCTGTTTTCTGTCCTTCCCGTTCATCCTCCAAAAGTTTTGTGTCACCATATGCCGGCTCTTGTTTATAATCGCCGTTTGTCTTTACATCCCGTTCATGCACCCAGCGCCATTGCAGGTAGTAATATTTTGTCTGATACACCGGAACATTTATGTAAACCGGATCTTCATACTCCTCTGTTTTAGTCACCGTGTCATAATCATCAACCACATGGCTTTTTTCTGTAAAAGTTCCATCCCCATTATCTTCATAGGAATATTCTGTATGGGAACCAACTTTTTCCCGCTCCGTATAGGTTCGTGTCTTCGTTTCGTAATGATCCAGCACCTGATCATAATGATGAATCTCTTTTTCCTTATGCTGCAGTTCCGCATCATCAGGCAACGACCAATCAGAATCTTCCACCTGCTTATATTTTTCGACCTCTACTGAATATTCCCATGTTTTGTCGATAACATGAATTGTTTTTTCCTTAGGCAACAGAAAGAATACAAAAGATGCAATCATTGCAAACACTGCAAGCAGGATTCCATATTTCCATTTCTTTGTTTTCTTTTTCTGATTAGATTTCGGAATCTCTCTTTCCGGTGATGTTTTCGAAACAGTTGTTGCCGTAGAAACAGCTTGTGTCTGCTCCGGTTTGCCCTGCTCTTTAATCTTGAAATAATCCCGATCCGCATCGTCACGGATGTGACCACAACTTTGACATTCCATATCCAACGAATTATTCAAGCTTCCACAATAGGAACATTCCCAATCGGGACCATTTCCTTTCTTTTTTGCCTGATCTTCAGTCAGATATTCATTATTTCTGACAACTTCTTCATGATCTTTCGACTTCATGTAGAACCTGATATTCTCATCTCTCGGCTTTGCACAGTTAGGACAAACTCTTATAGTCCCCTGTATCTCTTTCGCTCCACAAGACGGACAATCCCAATACCCCATTACTTTTCTTTCTGACATCGCATTTTCTCCTTTGATCGTAATCTGTTTTGATTATACCATGGATCATTGCTTTTGTGTACTGTTATCAGTTTGTTTTCCTCCACAACTATTGACATATTTGTGTAAAACAAATTACACTAAATTTATAAGCCTTCTGTGTATTACTTTCCTATTCATAATTATCATACTAATTTACCCTCCATTATAAATATCCCCAAAGGGCATATTATTTACAGAGTATTTCAATAATCTGTACTCAACCCTTGTGGATATTATTCTGTGTGGTGTATAAACTATACCATTGATGTCAGCCTCTTTAAAACTCAAAAATTCCGGGAGACTAAAATCTCCCGGAATCCTTGATTTTCCTATAATGCAGTTGATGGGAGTTGAACCCACACGAGTGTTACCTCACTAGAACCTGAATCTAGCGCGTCTGCCATTCCGCCACAACTGCAT
>CAJOPP010000350.1 GCA_905236365.1 uncultured Lachnospiraceae bacterium | reverse complement strand
TATTTCATATGCAAATCCCTGCGCATCCTCGCGGAGCGTATATCTCAGACGGAGATTGAACCCTGCCTGAGACAAGTTTCCTGCCCCTGCCTACGCTTTGCTTAGAGACGGGGGTCATCTCTGTCTGAGATATAAAATAGCCGCTAATGCGATGCAGATCATCGATTGCTTTGCTATCCATGATTGATTATACCTTTTTTATACCCTCTTTCCAACGAAAAATATATCAGATTTATATTATATATATCATATTGTTTATCATTTTACAATTTAAAAAAGGAACCATGAGTGTAACTGTTCAGGTAGCATACTTTAGACACCAAAACCATATTTTCTATATAGAAAAATCAAATGTTAATTGTCCATCATAATATGAACTTTGTTTTGCATCCCGAATCACTTCTCCTTCTAACACCTCTCCAATGAGGAGCGGCGATTCCGGATGATGATTCTTCCGATTCATTTCCACGATCTCTCTGTCATAATTGGCATAACAATAAAGGCATCCATGCCCACATGTATTATACATCCCAATATCATTTCCCAAAAGGCATCGGCATCCTTCTCTGGCATAATGATAATTCTTCGGTATATTTAAGGAGCTTCCTATCGCCCTTTCAATCACTTCCTTCGTCATGCATCCGGAGCATTCTACTCCTAACCGTTCCAATTCCGTTCCTTCCAGACAGCTGCGAATCTGTATCCCATATGCCGTTCCAATCTCCACAAATGCTTTTCCGATCTGCTCCCGTTCTTCTTTTCTTACTTCTCTGACCTGTGGAAAATTGCGTCTTGTTTTTGCATATCGATCAATAAAACTAATCACACAATTGTCAGTGTATCCGCTTAAATTCTTTGCCATTTGTTCAAATGTATGAATGTGAAACTCCAGACTATATTTCTCTGAAATAAAAATGGGATCATAACGCCAGCTTATTGCATAGATTCCCACTTTTTCCGACAATCGTCGGAAAGAATCCATCACTTGCGTTTTCTCCGGAACATAAGGTTCGATTTCTTTTCCGTAAGGTGTGATGGTAACGCCCCAGAACTGTTTATACCTTCTGATTTCCTCCAGCCTTTCAAGCATCGGTTCCGGATTTTTCGTACAAAAAACAAGACAATCCACTACATCCGGATCTAATCTGTATCGGATAATCTGCTCCGGGTAGTATGGATTTCGGGTAAGCACATATCCTTCTTTAATCCGATTGTAAAACCATTCACTGAAATATGCCGGAATATCTGTCCGGGAGCCTGTATTGATGATCACCGCTACTCCTCTCTTTTCCTCTTAATTCAAGAACTCCTCATGTGTTCATACTGCAGAATACGCTTAAACTTGTCTGACATCTTCATCCATACTATCTTTAAAGTATTTTTTATATGTATTTACAAACAATATCACCGCCAAGGTTACTGACAGATAATCTGTCACCGGCTGAGCCATCGCAATCATTCTTGCACTATCAAAAATATGACTGAATACAAATAAAATCGGCATATATAATATGCCCTGACGACTGATGGACAAAATCAGCGACGGAACAGCCGCTCCGGTGGATTGAATCGCATTTGCCATAACAAACAAAATTCCCAACACCGGACCAGACAAAATATAGATTCTCGAAAATGCCATTCCATATTCAAAAGCATCTTCATTATCCAAAAATGCTTTAACTAAAGTTCCTGCTCCTGCATAGCAAATCACCGTCATACATAAACTCAGACAGATTGCAAGTCCCAGGGAGAATTTTAAAACTGCGACATATCGTTTTCTGTTTCTGGCTCCAAAACAATATCCCAGCAGCGGCTGAATCCCAGCGCCAAGACCAAGTAACAGCATAACAACAATCATGTTCACCTTCATGGCAACACCAAGACCTGCCACAGCCATATCGCCAAATTGAGTCATTACATTATTAATCAAAATATTCGATACGCTCATTAAAATACTATTCAAAGATGCCGGAATTCCAATTGCCATAACGCCTGTCGCAATTCGGTTCCGTGCCCGGTAATCCTTTGGATGAATTGATAGCATAGAACGCTTTGACAGTAAATGGATCAGATAAAAAACTGCTGAAAATACATTTGAGATCACTGTTGCCGCAGCAGCACCTGCCACATTCCATCCTAATCCCAGAATCATGATTGGATCCAACACAATATTAATCATGTTACCAACAATCATTCCAGTCATGGCTGTCTTGGCTCTTCCCTCTGAACGAATAATATTACTAAATGCATTGCTGATAATTAAAAACGGAATACCAGCTGCCACAATATTTAAATATTGAGAGGCATATTCAATCGTGTCTTCACTTGCCCCTACCAGATGACAGATTGGCTCAACCATCAGCCAGATTGCTACCATTGCCACAATACCAATGGTAAGCCCTGTCCAGAAACAAAAAGCAGATGTCTGTTTCGCCTTCTTCTCTTCCCCTTCGCCCAACATTCTGGAAATCATCGAAGTTCCTCCAATTCCAAACAGCATCCCCACTGCCATAAAAAGTAAAAAAACAGGAGTTGCTACCGAAACAGCTGCAACCATATAGGCATTCCTGGTTTTTCCAATAAAAAATGTATCCGCAAGATTATAAAGCAGAACCATGATCATGCTAATAATCGAAGGTATAATATTACTTAAAACCGCCTTCGGTACCGGTGCATTTTCAAAAATATCAATCGTTTTTTTCTTCATTTTTCTTTCTTCCTTTCTGACATGTAACGTTGTATATATTACATTAATTTATATGAGATTTCAAGTATTCATTGATCCATTTCAAAAAACAACGGACGTCAGTTACTGTTCAGACGCAATGTCATTTACTTAAGCCGGACGTTGCCGGATATGTTATATGTTTTCCATTTCGGGCACGCTTTCGCTT
>CAJOPP010000349.1 GCA_905236365.1 uncultured Lachnospiraceae bacterium | reverse complement strand
TGGTACAATCCTGTTCTTCGAAAACACGCTCTCGCTCCCTTCGAACAGGAATTTAGAGAAACTTCTTCAGATATTTTCCGGTATAGCTTTCCTTACACTTTACAATCTGTTCCGGAGTTCCGCTCGCTACTATGGTTCCACCGCCATCCCCACCTTCCGGGCCAACATCAATAATATAGTCAGCGGTTTTGATGACTTCCAGGTTATGCTCGATGACAACCACGGTATTGCCACCGTCCGATAATCGTCTTAAGATTTCCACCAGTTTATGGACATCCGCAAAATGAAGTCCGGTAGTTGGCTCATCCAGAATGTAAATCGTCTTTCCGGTGCTTCTTTTGGAAAGTTCAGTTGCCAGTTTGACACGCTGTGCTTCGCCACCACTTAATGTAGTAGATGGCTGTCCTAAGCGGATATATCCAAGTCCCACCTCTTTCAACGTCTCAATCTTTCTTAATATAGAAGGCACATTTTCAAAGAAATCACAGGCTTCATCCACCGTCATATTCAGTACATCATAGATATTCTTTCCTTTGTAAAGTACTTCCAACGTCTCACGATTATAACGTTTGCCACCGCAGACTTCGCAAGGTACATAGACATCCGGAAGGAAATGCATCTCAATCTTGATAATTCCATCTCCCCGACATGCTTCACAACGACCGCCGGATATATTGAATGAAAATCTTCCCTTTTTGTATCCCTTTGCTTTCGCATCCTTGGTTCCGGCAAAAAGATCCCGGATCATGTCAAAGACTCCGGTATAAGTTGCCGGATTGGAACGTGGAGTTCTACCAATCGGTGACTGGTCAATATTGATGACTTTATCCAACTGCTCGAGTCCCTCGATTCCATCGTGATCGCCTGCTTTGATTCTGGCCCGGTTCAATTCTTTTGCTAAATGTTTGTACAAGATCTCATTGACCAGAGAACTCTTGCCGGAACCGGATACGCCGGTAACACAGGTCAATACGCCAAGTGGAAATGCCACATCAATATTCTTCAAATTGTTCTGTCTGGCACCTTTTACGGTAATCCATCCTGTTGGTTCTTTTCTCTGTTCCGGTACCGGAATCTTGATTCTCCCTGATAAATATGCCCCGGTAATGGACTTCTTATTTTTCATGATCTGTGCAGCAGTTCCCTGAGCAATGACTTCACCACCATGTTCCCCTGCACCCGGTCCAATATCCACAATATGATCTGCTGCTAACATGGTATCCTCGTCATGTTCCACAACAATCAGCGTATTGCCAAGATCCCGGAGATGCTTCAATGTTGCGATTAATTTGTCATTGTCACGCTGATGCAATCCGATACTCGGCTCGTCCAAAATATAAGCAACTCCAACCAGTCCGGAACCAATCTGGGTAGCCAGACGGATCCGCTGTGCCTCACCCCCGGAAAGAGTTCCGGTAGGACGATAAAGTGCAAGATAATTCAATCCAACATCCATCAGGAAGTTTAGTCTTGCTTTTATCTCCTTTAAGATGCCCCCACCGATAAACTGCTGGCGGTCTGTCAGTTCCATGTTGTCCAGAAAATCTACTAATTTATCAATCGACATGGTCGTAATCTCGTAAATATTCCTGTCTGCAATAGTAACCGCCAGAGACTCTCTTTTCAAACGCTGTCCGCCGCAATCATCACAAGGTGTAATGGTCATAAAGCTCTCATATTCCTCTTTCATAGACTCGGAACCTGCTTCCCGATATCTCCTCTGTACATTACGAATCAACCCTTCAAATGCAACATCATAAATACCTTCTCCCCGCTGTCCCTTATAATGAACCTTTACCTCATGCCCATTCGTTCCATAAAGGATAATATTTCTTGCCTCTTCCGACATGTCCTGAAACGGTGTATTCAGGTCAAAATCATATTCTTTCGCCAAGGCATCTAAAATGGCTCTCGTATAAGACTTCTTATCCGTACAGGATTGCCATCCCAACACGGTAATCGCTCCATCTGCAATTGAAATACTTTGATCCGGTATCATCAGATCCACGTCAAATTCCATCTTATATCCCAGACCAAAACAGGTCGGACATGCCCCAAACGGATTATTAAACGAAAAACTTCTCGGCTCTATCTCATCAATACTGATTCCACAGTCCGGACAGGCAAAGCTGGAGCTTAAATTAATCGCCTTGCCACCCACTACATCCACAATCATATTGCCTTCTGCTAATTTCATCACTGCCTCTATAGAATCATTCAGGCGACGCTCGATTCCTTTCTTCACCACCAACCTGTCTACAACAATGGAGATATCATGCTTCTTATTCTTATCTAATGTTATCTCCTCAGACAAATCATACATGGAGCCATCCACCAGTACCCGTACATATCCACTTTTCTTTGCCTGGGCAAGCACTTTTTCATGTCTTCCCTTTCGTCCCTTTACAACAGGAGCAAGCAGTTGGAACTTTGTTCCTTCCGGCAGTTCCATCACGGTATCCACCATCTGGTCAATGGTCTGCTTCTTAATCTCCTTTCCACATTTCGGACAATGAGGAATTCCAATTCTTGCATAAAGCAACCGGAAATAATCATAAATCTCTGTTACCGTTCCCACTGTCGAACGCGGATTACGGTTCGTGGACTTCTGATCAATGGAAATTGCCGGTGACAAACCCTCAATCTTCTCCACATCCGGCTTCTCTGCCTGTCCCAAAAACTGTCTGGCATAGGAGGACAGGGATTCCATATAGCGTCGCTGCCCCTCTGCGTATATTGTATCAAAGGCAAGGGAAGACTTACCGGAACCGGACAGTCCTGTAAGAACCACCAACTCATCCCTTGGAATCTTAACATCAATATTTTTTAAATTGTGCTCTTTTGCTCCTTTGATTGTAATATATTGTTTCATAAATCCATCTCCTTCTACGTAATGGGTACGATTAATTTGGCATATAGCATAGAGTATAGCAAACAATATCCAAAAAGTACAGAGCAAAATGAACATTTGTTCTGTGCTTATTGCAGTTCAGGTTACTGTTCAGACGTACGCAGGGATGGCGAGCGAACTGTACCAACTGTTGCAGATGCTGCCTGAATAGTTACGAGAAAACTTTACAAAAAAAAATTAATACGTTACAATAAAAATATAATAGGAAAATTTTTCTATGGCAGTTCTAATTCATTACAACTATTGTTTTGTCTATAAGAACTATTCCGGTTCATCTATATCAAAGAATTCTACCAGTAAATATTCTCAAAAGATTGGAATGTTTTTCTATTAATATAAGTTTTTCTATCAGTATGAGTTTGTCAATCAGCAAATACACTGATTAGGGCTTTTCTCCAAACAATATAATGATAAAACTGTCAAAAACTTCTACTCAGCAACTTCGAAAATTTTTATTTGAATGATAAAGAAAGGAAAACCTCGATGATATCCAAATATAAATCCAGCAATTGTACAGAATATTATATTACTATAGAGCCAACAACGATGTCATTATTTTTTGAAGAACAATTCGAGTCATTATTATCAAATTATGAAAATTGTTGTCAAGCAGCCGGTATTGATAAAACCAGCAATATATACATAAAAATATATTTGAGTGACATTACGAATCAATTTGATCTGGTCAAAAATTATTTTGATGATAAAGGCATAATGTATTTTATCGTTGGACAGGCACCTGCATCCGGGTTAAAAGTCGCTATAGAAGCCTATCATATTTTACCAAATGAAGGGCAGCTTCAAAAAGATTATAATAACAATAAGTTGTCATTCAAACATAATCATTTTGTCACACATATTGGTGAACTGATTGCAAAGGACACAAAAATTTACTCAAATTCATATAACCAAACAAGTGAAATCTTTAATTGCTTTATGTCTGAATTATCCAAGTATCATTGTACATTGTTAGATAATGTAGAACGGGTATGGTTCTATATACGTGATATTGACAATAATTATCAAGGATTGGTAGATGCCAGAAATAATTGTTTCGATGAAAATGGTTTAACTTCAGAAACCCATTATATAGCTTCTACAGGCATTGAAGGTGCATACTGCATCGGTTCTAATCTGGTACTAATGAATTATAAATTTACAGAAAATTTACTGCCTGAACAATTTCATTACATGTCAGCAGTAGATTCATTGTGTCCAACTCATATGTATAATGTCGCTTTTGAACGAGGCACTAAAATCATTTATGGTGATTGTTCCCATTATTATATATCCGGTACTGCAAGTATTGATGCAATGGGAAATATTCTTTACGAAAATAACGTGCTCAAACAAACAGAAAGAGCTATCAACAATATAGATGATCTATTAAAAGCGTCAGATGCGTCTTTAAAAGACTTAAAGCTGATGTTGATATATCTAAGAGATTTTTCGGATTATAATAATGTCAATCGTTATATCAAAGAAAACTTTGGAGAGTCCATACCATATCTGATATTAAAAGCACCTGTTTGCCGTCCGGGATGGCTTATTGAAATTGAAGGAATTGCAATTAATCATTACAGTAATTGTAAATTTCCTAATTTTTACCAGTAAGCTTTTAGTGAAAACCAATGTCAGTAACTTAAACTTTGTCACCTCTTCCGACGACAAATCAAAGATTTGACGCCACCTTTTTCTCCCTTTGCATTGCGATTCTTTTGCGTCCGAGCGGTATTGCGAAGTAATTAACTTCTTCTCCGCAAGGTGCACATCCCGCAGAGCGTTTTTGCTTTATAGGAGACGAAGTTTCCTATAAAGTATAAAGAGCTATGCAGAAAAATCTTCCTGTCATAGCTCTTTATATTCTTCATGTGTGAAAGATAACGACTCTCTTCAAATCGATTTTATTTCTTCACTTTGATTTTCTTAACCTTTGAGTATTTTGTATATACGTTGTTTTTCCCATTTTTCTTATAAGCACGCATCTTGTAATAATAGGTCTTGCCATTCTTGACCTTTGTATCATTCCAAGAAATCGTACTTCCTTTCGTGATTGTCTGGACACATTTATATCCTTTTTTCTTCTTTGTACTGCGATAGATCTGGTATCCGTCAGCACCTTTTACCTTTTTCCATTTTAGCTTCACATTTCGCTTATTTGAGCTTGACTTTGTTTCCGTGACATTACCAACCGAAGGAGTCGTCTTTTGAATCTGTTTGATTTCGGTTGCTGTCGGTGCGGTTGAATCGGTCGTTATATTTTTTGTTGTATCGTTTTGTTTTGATTCCTCTGTTGTGTTGTTTTGTTTTGGTGCCTCTGTTGTACTGTTTTGTTTTGGTGCCTCCGGCGTGTTATTTTGTTTTGGTGCCTCTGTTGTACTGTTTTGTTTTGATTCCTCC
>CAJOPP010000348.1 GCA_905236365.1 uncultured Lachnospiraceae bacterium | reverse complement strand
TGGGTGGAGATGAAAGGGATCAAACGATATTACAACGATTTATCCCATGCAAGTGATATTCTGTCGATTCTGCATCGCTATGGATTTGACTGGATCAATGAGGAAGAGCACGAATTTGTGATTGAGGATGGAAGGTTATTATTATATAACGGATATCCCGACACCACGGACATTGTGATACCGGATGGAGTGACCCGGATTGGAAGACGGGCATTTTATGGGATTGATGTCAGAACGGTGACCTGCCCGGAAGGAATTGAGGAGATAGAAAAGGAGGCATTTGGAAGGTGCCGGAGCCTCGAACAGATCAATATTCCGCCCAGTGTCAGGAAGATTGGAATCGGAGCATTCCGTTCCTGCGAAGTGTTGAATCATATAGCGATACCGGATGCTGTGGATCGATTAAGGGACGGGATCATTCCGTATCAGAGAGACCGCCGTTGTGGGGTATTTGAATTTTGTAAGGCATTACAGGATGTAACAATGAAGCAGGTAAAAGAACGCAGTGATGAAATGACGTTTTATGGTACTCCTTTTGGGGAAACCTTAAAGTAGATAAAAATAGTATCCATAGATGAAGAATCTGACGACAATCCCGGAACAAAGAGAAAATTTCTGCAATCTTGCTCCGAGGATATGAATACGAAACCGGAACAGGAGGTACAGCATGGCAGGAAGTCATATTGCTATTCCCACTATATTAAAGGTAGGAAAAGGAACATTAAACAACATTGGAACATACATGAAAGAGAGCGGATTTGAGCAGGCAGTCATTTACTTTGGAAATGGTCTGATCGATATGTTTGGATATGGAGTGATGGAATCCCTGAAAAAAGAAGGGGTCAACGTGTTAGAGTACCGGGAGATGGATTCGGTCGATATTGATGATATCATTGATATGGCATTTTCTATTGATTCCAGGGTGCAGGTGATCGTAGGAATCGGAGGAGGCAAGGTGATTGATGCTGCCAAATATGCAGCTTATCTTAGAAAACTTCCGTTTTTAAGCGTACCGACTTCTTCATCCAGTGATGGATTTTCCAGTGCCAGTGCGTCTTTGATCGTAAATGGCAGAAGAACTTCGGTTCCGGCACGTATGGCATATGGAATCATAGTGGACACTGAAGTGATCAGGACGGCACCGGTGAAATTCATCTATTCAGGAATCGGCGACATGGTTGCCAAGATCACAGCACTGTATGACTGGGTATATGAGGACCGGACCGGATACACAGAGCTAAATGACTTTGCGATGATGATTGCAAAGAAAGCAGTCAATAGTTTTGTCCGTACACCGTTTGAGACGATTCAGGATGATCTTTTTCTAAAAGAATTATTGGATTCCCTTGCAATGAGTGGAATTGCCAACGAGATTGCAGGAGGCAGTTCCCCGACCAGCGGAAGTGAGCATTTGATCTCCCATGCGCTGGATAAGATGTTAGAGACTCCTCAGCTTCATGGAATTCAGGTGGGAATTGCAACTTATTTGATGAGCAGGGTACAGGATCATCGATATAAGAGAGTAAATACGGTATTGACTGATACGGGATTTTGGGACTATGTTGCGACCTTAGGTTTGAAGAGGGAAGATTATGAGAAAGCAATTGATATGGCACCATCTATCAAACCACACAGACATACTTATCTTCATGAGGAAAAATACAGAGAACGGGCAAAGCAGATTCTTAGAGAAGACGAAGTGTTGAAAAAAGTTTTTGGATGAAAATTACAGATTCGGTGGCGTACGTCTGAACAGTACCCCACTGTTACAAGTCAGAGGTGGGGAGGAGAGAAAATGATTGCGAAATGCGGATTTTTTCTTTATAATATTATGCAGATAAGAAGGCTATCATAATCCCATTGCAAGGTTGATGAAGCAGGAAAACCATTGGTATCCGGCAATGGGGAGTTTGCAGGATGACGAAGGAGAAAACATATGGCACAGGCAGTAGTAACTCTGAAAAAGGGTGAAGGACGTACTTTGAAAGCAGGGGGTGCATGGGTATACGACAATGAGATTGATACCATTATGGGAAGCTTTGATGATGGAGATATCGTAATGGTTAAGGATTTTGATGGATATCCAATGGGAAAAGGGTTTATCAATCGGAATTCTAGGATTACAATTCGGATGATGACCAGACATGCAGACACAGAAATTGATGAAGCTTTTATTCGCATGCGGGTGAAGAATGCTTGGGAATACCGGAAGAAGGCAGTGGATACCGGTAGCTGTCGCATAATTTTTGGTGAGGCGGATTTTCTGCCGGGAATCATCGTGGACAAGTTTTCGGATGTGTTGGTGGTACAGTCGCTGGCACTTGGAATTGACCGGTTCAAACTTATGATTCTGGAGAATCTGAAGGCATTGTTGGAAGAGGATGGAATCCATATACGGGGAATATACGAGCGAAGTGATGTTAAGGTACGCAAACAGGAAGGAATGGAACTTTATAAAGGATTCATTGGAGAACCATTTGACACAAAAGTACCGATCGTGGAGAATGGCGTACGGTATATTGTAGACGTCAGGGATGGGCAGAAGACAGGATTTTTCCTGGACCAGAAATATAATCGTCTGGCTATGCAGCGTTTCTGCAAGGATGCCAAAGTATTAGACTGTTTTACCCACACCGGATCCTTTGCGTTAAATGCAGGAATTGCAGGTGCATCTTCTGTATTAGGGGTAGACGCTTCGGAACTGGGTGTGGCACAGGCAACAGAGAATGCGGTACTCAACCACTTGTCAGACAAGGTGACATTTCAATGTGCAGATGTCTTTGATCTGTTGCCGAAGTTGGAGCAGGATGGAGAGCGGTTTGATGTGGTCATTCTTGATCCACCGGCATTCACTAAGTCACGCAGTTCCATCAGGAATGCGACAAAGGGCTATCGGGAGATTAATATGCGGGGACTCAAACTGGTAAAAGACGGTGGGTATCTTGCAACTTGTTCCTGTTCCCATTTTATGAGCTATGAACTGTTTACAAAGACGATTGGGGAAGCGGCGAAGGCAGTACATAAGCGGATTCGACAGGTGGAATACCGGACACAGTCACCGGATCATCCGATTTTATGGGCAGCGGATGAATCCTATTATTTGAAGTTTTATATTTTTCAGGTATGTGATGAAAAATAATTGCACAACAGCGAAGCATTAAAACAGAAGGAGGAATGGGTTATGTGGGAGAAAATGGTTACAAAAATGAGTAAAGATCAGTATGAAAGAGCGAATCGCAGTATGTTCATTATGTGCACGGTAGTGGCTATTGTGGAAATGATAGTCAATATAGCCAACATAGTGATGAATGGTGATGGGGAGATTGGTCGAATTGTTGTTGATATTGTTGCAAGTTTGTTGCTTTATGGGATAACGCTGTTGGGAAGACTAAAGAATGTAGATAATCGTACAGGCGGTATTATGATTTTGCTGGGTGTTTCCGTACTGTATTTCTTTATGACAATTTATAATTTGGCGATTGATTTCTTCCCATTTGGCTTTTTGCTGTTGCTGGGATGTATGGTTTATCTGGATCTCAGAATCTGCATAGCAGGCAATTTCTTGATTATATTGACGTTTATTGGTGTTATTATTCGAATTGTGGCAACAGGAGCTTCTATTCCTAATGTTATGCTCCTTTATTTTTTTATGATTTTACTGGGACTTGGAAGTTCCATGCGGGGAGTATTGTTGCTCCGGCGGTTTAACAAAGAGAATAATGATGAGATTGCAGAGCGGGTCAAAATAGAGGAGAGACTTGGTGCAGAGATGAATGAAGTAGCTAATAATATCACTCGCCTGTTTGAATCGGCAAGAGACAGTATGGAAAAACTGAAAAATGTGATCGAGACAAATAATGACGATATGCGTAATATTGCACAAAGCACAGAGAATACAGTGCAGGCGGTAAATGCACAGGCAGAAAAATGTCATCAGATACAAAGCCAGACCGGGACAGCAGAAAGACAGCGGGCAGAAATGGTGGAGGTATCCAACGGGACAAAGAATGCGGTTGCAGAAGGTGTTCATGCGATTGATGAATTAAAAACAAAAGCACAGGCAGTTACGTCTGCAAGTCAGATAACAGAAGATGCTACGAAGGTGGTGTTGGACAAAGTAGATGCTGTAAAAGAGATTATGGGAAGTATTATCTCAATTGCCGGACAAACAAACCTCCTGGCTTTGAATGCTTCTATTGAGGCGGCAAGAGCGGGAGAAGCAGGAAGAGGTTTTGCAGTTGTAGCTACGGAGATTCAGAAGTTATCAGAGGAAACGAATACTGCCTCTCGTCAGATTACAGAGATTATTGAGGAACTTACAAGGGAAGCAGAGAAAGTAATGGAAAGTATTGATATGACCGTCAAGTCTGTTGATGAGCAGAATGTGATGATTGATGCAGCAGAATCAAACTTTAAATCCATTGATAATAATGTTGCCAATATGGTTGATAAGTTTCAGGAGATTGGGACGGGGATGCAGGTTATTGCAAATTCGACAACTGAGATCAATGAGAATGTCGAGAACTTATCTGTCATAAGTAAAGAAGTTTCCGCTCTTTCGGAAGACGGTATGGCTGCTTCTGATATTGCTGTTGAGGAGTTTGAAGAATTTGGTAACATTCTTCAGAATATATATGATCAGGCTGATAAATTGACACAGATGCAGTAGGGTTTCATTCAGTCGGAGACCGCCAACTCTAAATTGTAGTGTAGATAGGGGTTACAGTTCACTCGTTAGCGTACGTCTGAACAGTAACAGGTAGGGAATACTTTTGGCATTCAAATCAAATTTATGTGGAAGCCGCCCCTTTCTTGTGTTAGAATGGGGGAGACAATAAAATGCAAAGCATTGCATTTTATTATGGGAAAGAAGGAGGAAGCAAGTTTTGGAAGCAAGAGAACAACTGCAAAAAGATATATTAAAGGATCTGATTTCTTACAGTGAGGGTCTGATCCCGGCAGTACAAGAGATGATAGATGAGCTTCGAAGCGAGGAAAAAGAGGATACAAGACAGTTTTTAGAAGAAATTATTAACGGAATTAACTGGGAAATCGAAGTATATAATCAGTGTGCATCTCTGATTAATGAAAAGAGCAGTTATATTGATAAAAAGGAAATGATACAGGCAGTGGGAAGTTTGGGAACATCCTTGAACAGTGGCGACCGGTTTCAAATCGCAGAATGCTTAGAACAGCATTTTTTACCTTTTTTAAATAAACTGACCTTGGCTTCTAAATTGGTAGTTTAAGAATTACAATATGAAAATAAATTTGTCTTTCATATACTTTTTATTGAGTATTTATAAGATAATGTGTTGCCAAAATGATATTCCGGATTTGTATGCAAAGATATTGGAGATGAAATGACATGAGAGTAACAAAGGATAAAAGAAGAAACAAGGCTCTTTTGATTGGGCGGATATTAATTTATTTACTCTGCTCAATTTTATTTCTACTGGTAGGGTTGTCGATTGGATATTTATTGCAAAAGCGGGCTGAAAGAAAGCGATTGTGGGATAAGGATTATTTTCCGGTACAGCAGGTGATGTCATTGGTCGGTTATGAGGAGACAGATAAAGATTCGTATCATAAGACAATAGCAGGGATTGATATTGACATTTCCTTTGATTTTGTTGCTGGAATCTGTAACAAGAATGCTTATCAATTTTCTTTGAAAAATGAATATGAAGAATATAATGAGGAGTATTTTCTTTCAAGAGAAGTGATAAAGAAGATTGTGAATTATGATCTGACATATGACGACCGGAATGAAATCCGGGCAGAGCCGATTGATTATTTGGTAAAGGATTGGACAGAATATTCATCATTGATCGCACATGCGGGCGGTGCTGTACGGGAAAAGGATTACAATGGAACATATACCAATTCATTAGAAGCATTGATTCAGAATTATAATCTGGGGCACAGAGTGTTTGAATTTGATTTTTGCCTTACCACAGATGGGGAACTTGCATGTATTCACGATTGGAAAAAAAATGGGGAACCGGACGAGAAGGTATATTCCAGAGAAGAGTGGCTTGCGTTTAAGCTGGAAGGTCGCTACACCACAATGATGATCGATACGCTGATGGATGAGATGTTGGTAAATCCGGATATTTTTATAGTGATGGATACGAAGTCTTATAAGCTGGAAAATGATGAGATTCGATATCAGTTCCAGTCTATCTATGAACTTGCAAAGGAGAAAAATCCAGAGCTATTGGATCATTTTATTCCTCAGATTTATTCAGATGAAATGTATGATGTTATCATGGATGTGTACCCTTGGAAGAGCATTGTATATACTACTTATGCAACGGATAAAACAGGAGAGGAAATCGTTGCCTTTGTGGAGGAACATGATAATATTGATGTTATCACATATGCGATGAAGGACAAAAGGTTTGATGATGACCTAAAGGAACGGGTGCATTCTATCGGGAAAAAGCTCTATACCCATACTGTGAATACCTATACAAGTATGGTTGAATATGCAGGAAACGGCGTGGATGGATTCTATACGGATTTTCTTTTGCCGGAAGATGCACAGGTATATCAGAGATATATGAATGTCACATATGAACCGACAGAAGAGGAATTGACTATGCTTGAAAATGATTAATGACGTTGCAGCTCAGTTTTTTGCCGATACTGAATCCAGAACTGTCCGGCATCACTGAACGGTAGCAAACAACCCTAAAAGATAAATGTGTCTTGTTGTTAAATACCTAATGGTAAATTTTAACCAGTAAAGGACTTATATAATACCTCAACGAATCACAAGAAAGGAAAAGGGATGTCTTGCTTTTGCAGGCATCATATGGTAGAAGGATATGAAACAGTTGGTTTTTCGGATCAGACAAAACGGAGAAATTATAGCAGAGACAAAAGGAATTAAAGGAAAGACTTGTTTGAAATATGTTCAGGAAATGGAACGTATG
>CAJOPP010000347.1 GCA_905236365.1 uncultured Lachnospiraceae bacterium | reverse complement strand
CACATTGTATCCCGAATTCGAGGATGCAACCATTGAGAAGATACATTTGTATCTCCTTGCACATCCCGAAGAGGATCTGCGTCTGACCACGATTGCCAATAAATTTTATCTGAATCATACCTACCTGAGCAATCTCTTCAGTCGTAAATCGAAGCTGCGTTACTCTCAACTCGTGACGATGGTAAAGATGCACCGGGCAGAATGCATGATCAATTACACCACGCTGCCTTTGGAGGACATCGCAAGTGGCTTGGGATATAAAGATTTCCGCTATTTCCTGAAACTGTTTAAGGAGACCATCGGGAAAGCTGCTTCCGACTACATCCGCGACACAGAAGATTACGGCGATTATTCTATCTAACATATAAATCACACGAAAAAAGTTTCTGCAAAAGCAGAAACTTTTTTCGTTCACGATCCTTTTCCTTTTCAAACCTGCGCAGCTTATAAATAAGAAACATCCTTGTCAAAATCAATCTCATGAGGCTCTTTTCCCACAGCAGTATGTCCTATTGCGATACCGATCACAAATTCATATCCCTCCGGGAACTGCAATGCCTTTTCAAAATATGTTTTCTTCTCCCCTGCGAAAACACCTTTGATTCCCCCTATTATCACATTGCCAAGTCCCAGGCTCTGTGCTGCCAATGCAATATTTTCCACAGCGATACCGGCGTCAATCTCCTTCCAGCCGTTAACGGCCTCTGCACTCAGGATCAGAACAGCAGGTGCATTGTAATAGAAATTAGTGGTGGCGTTCAGAATCTGCTGCTTCGTCTCTTCATCCGCTGCCTGTGCAGCAAAAACTGCACGCTTTGCCTCCTCCAGTTCCCCGAGGATCGGATTGTTTCCATCCAAAACGGAAATATGGATCTCCTGTGCATTTCTTGCAGTCGGTGCCTGCAGACCCGCTGTAAGGAGCGCCTTGATTTCCTCCTTAGTCAGTTTCTCATCGGTGTACGCTCTGATCGAACTTCTCTTTGCGATCACATCCAACACTTCACTCATGATTTTTCCTCGCTTTCTCAGACTTCTGCTAATAATTTTACGATCTCCTCCGCAGAAGGGCTGTCTTTTCCCTCCTACCTTGCTCTATTATAGCCTATCCTTGATCGCATCTTCAATACGATCGAAAGCTTCCCTCAATATTTTCTTATTTGTCCCAAAATTTATCCGCACATAACCAGGCGTTCCAAAGAAATCTCCCCCTGTAAAGACCACCTTGGCATGCTCTTTGAAAAATTCCACATCCAAATCTTCTCCATAAGCTCTGAAATCTACCCACTGCAAATAAGTTCCGGAGGTGTGTGTGAATTTTGCCTTAGGGAAACGAGTACGCAGCTGTTCCTCCACGAAGTCGCGATTGGTGCGCAAATAAGCCGTCAATTCGTCAATATATTCTTCCGAATCACGATAGGCCGCAATACCGGCCTCCACATTGAACAATCCCACATTACCCAAAGCGTAGGTCTCTTTCTGATATCTTTCCCTCAGTTCCTGATTGGGGATGATCGTAAACGCAATCGTCACCCCGGGCAGATTGAATGTCTTACCCGGTGCCTGGAACGTGATCGAATGCTCACGGGCATAGTCATCTACAGAGAAAAAGGGAATATGCTCGCCTTCCAAAACCAGATCACAGTGAATCTCATCGGACAACACGATCAGATTATTTTTCTTTGCGAAGGCACTGATCTGCTGCAATTCCTCTCTCGTATAAATCTTACCGATGGGATTGTGGGGATTACAGAGATAGAATAATTTTGTATCCGGTGTGATTGCTGCCTGTAATGCATCGAAATCGATGGTGTAATTTTCCTCTTCATTCCGCAGTGGAACTCTGATCAATTCGTTGCCGGCTCTCACAGGCGCATTCAGCAATCCGCCATAATTGGGAATACTCGTAATACCCTGCCCCAGATTACTGGCCACAGCCAACCCCGGCACGATACCCGAGATCAAATTGATCCATTCTCTCTCGACTTTGGTTCCGTATCGTTTTTCCACATGCGCTGCAAAGGAATCAAATAATACATCTCCCGGTCTGGTATATCCATAGACCGGATGTCCGGCTCTCTTTACCAAGGCATTTGTGATTGCCTCGGAACTGGGAAAATCCGTCACTGCCACAAAAAGCGGCAGATAGTCTTCCGGATAAGAATCCCATTTTGCACTTCTTGTGTTTCTGCTATCAACTATCTCGTCAAAATTAATTGCCATTGATCCTTTTCCTCCATTATCAAATTGTGTAACATTGGCTCTGAACAGTTACAGCTTCTCAATTATATCACATACTGATCGATAAAATTTACCTTGGATACAAATTGTTTGATGCGCTCATTCTGTGTCTCCACCATAACCTGACGCGGCGTTCCTTCTTCCAAAATCTTACCCTGATCCAAAAATACTACTTTGTCGCAAATATCATATATAAAATTCATCTCGTGCGACACTATGATCATAGTCTTACCGTCTTGGGCCACGTCCCGTATCACCTTCAACACTTCCTGGATCATTTCCGGGTCCAATGCCGATGTGGGCTCATCAAACAAAATCACTTTGGGGTCCAATGCCAAAGATCGGGCAATTGCCACCCTCTGTTGTTGCCCTCCGGACAATTGATTGGGATAATGATTTGCACGTTCAAGCATTCCAACCTTATCCAGATATTGCTCTGCAATCTTTTTTGCCTCATCCTTTGATTTTTTCTGAACCACAACCAACCCTTCCATCACATTTTCCAATGCTGTTTTATACTTAAACAAATTAAAAGATTGAAAGACCATTGTTGAATGCTTGACCATATAATCCACATCTGTCTTTTTGGCTTTCTTTACATCAAAATCTATCTCATCAAAGGTATAATGTCCGGAGTCCGGTGTCTCCAGATAATCAATACAGCGCAGCAGTGTGGACTTGCCGGAGCCGGAAGCTCCGATAATACCCACAACTTCTCCATCGTTGACTGTAAGATCCACACCATCCAACACTTTCAGCTTTTTAAAACTCTTTTTCAGATTTTTAATTTGTATCATTTACAGTCACCGCCTCTCCTTCATTGCACTTCACCAATTTTTCCAAGTACTGGAACAGCTTAGCCACAACAAGTGTAATGATCCAATATATTACAGCCAGAGAAAGGTACATCTCAAAATATCGATAATTCCTGCCTGCTATCAATCTTCCTGCTGCTGTAATATCCACCACTGCACACGTAAATACAAGAGAGGTCCCCTTAATCATACTGATCAGAGAATTTCCCAACGATGGAATTGCTACAACCAAGGCCTCCGGAATCGTAATTCTTCTCATGGTCTGCCAAGCGGTCATTCCGATGGATCTTGCGGCCTCTCTCTGTCCTTTGTCAACACTCTGGATGGATGCACGTATATATTCGGAGCTATAAGCCGCATCGTTGAAGGTCAACGCAACAAGTGCAAAAACAACATTAGGAATAAACTTGGTTGAATAACTTGTTCCACACTTATAATTGATCAATTGCAAAATCATCGGAATACCAAAATAAGTCGCATAGAGCTGTACGATTGCCGGAGTACCTCTGGTAAAGGATACATAAAAGCAAATGATCGGATATAGTATTTTCGGCTTTTTTATTTTTACCAACGCCACACCCAATCCCACAATTAAGCTTAAAATATATGCTGAAAAGGCGATTTCCAAGGTGATCGGAAGGTACTTCAACAATTCGGGAATATTGGTAAATATCAATTTCCAGCTGAATACATTATCCATAATCCTCAATTCCTCTCAATTAATTGATCTCTGTATTTTCTACTTCTACATAATCAAATCCAAGATATTTTTGAGAAAGCTCAGATAAAGTACCATTCTCTTTCAACTCTATTAAAGCACCATCAACAGCATCTCTCAATTTCTCACCATCTTCTGTCTTGGGGTAGATAAACCATCCATACGGATCCTCAATGGTTTCCGTGTCTTTCTTACTGAACTGAACGAAATCCACTTTTTCCTCATAATCCGGATAGGACTCAAAGAAAGCCGTTGCACTGGGTTTTGATGAAAAGAAGAAATCTATACTGCCATCCACCAAATCTTGATAGTATTTTAAAGTGTCTGCCGAAGTCAAAACCGCATTGATCGGGTTATCCGGATTATGATCATTGTAATCATCATAGAACAGATCCGTTGCATTTCCATTTCCACTCTTGTACGCGGTCTTGCCTCCGAGATCCTCTATTCCATGAATAGAATCATCCCCTTTTCTGACTACCGCATATTTGTATACATACATATGTGCCTGATTTGCAAAATAATATTTTTCCTCTCTCTCGGGCTTTTTTGTAATGTAATTAAATCCTGCATCATACAAACCTGCATCTATTCCCGAAAAAATACTTGCAAACTCTGTATAGACCAGATCAAACTCATACTCCGGCAGTAACTCGTCTACTGCTCTTAAGATTTCCGGTTCATAACCCTGCAAAATGCCATCTTCATCCATCCAATTATAAGGCTTAGGACTGCCGGCATTCGCAAAGATCACTTTTTTCACTTCAATATCGTTTTCAAGACTTTCGGAATCCGCAGCATTCTCTTCTTCCGCAGCCTTCGGCGTATCAACAGATACGGTACTATCTGCCGCTGCAGCACTAGCAGTGGTTCCATTATTACTTCCACAGCCTGCAAGTACCAGACTGGATACTACGGTAAATGCGGCTAAACTTCTCAAAATTTTTGTTTTCATGATATTTCCTCCTCAAAATGAATGCTGTCCCTGAACAAATCCTTCCCGGAACAAAGTTTTTATGTTTTCCAAGCTTGGTTTTCCATGTTATACAAAATCCTTTTTTCAAAGTCAATCTTTCTTTCGGATTACCTAAATTTTATATTTTGAATTACAAATATTCTCGTCATTCCCAAAGATTTGCGTTGCAATTCTCAATAATTTCTATAAATAATTTACATTTATTCAAATATGTGTAAATTAGTCGGAATAGATGGGGATTTGCATCTCTTCTCT
>CAJOPP010000346.1 GCA_905236365.1 uncultured Lachnospiraceae bacterium | reverse complement strand
CATATTAGAAGATAAACAATTATTAACATAGCGTTTGCTATTTGTTCCGGCCACACTGAAACGTCGAAAACTTCAAAAGGTCATTAGGGAAAGACAAATGCGCAAATGCTCGTGAAAAGCGAGCATTTTGTCTATTCCCTAAGGCATTTTTCGACGGCCGCAGTGTGGAGACGAGATTGCTCGCCTTCTTTTTGCCTGTGGTCGTCGGAATGCATATAGGAAAACGGTAGTCAAGCGCACAAACAGCAACCACTATGCAGATACACATTGGCAACCTTATTCGCGACGAACTTCGCCGTCAAGGTCATAACAACGAATGGTTCGCAGCTCGGATTGGCATCAACATACGCACAGTAAACAAGATATTCCTCAAACCAACTATTGATACACAACGGCTGTATCAGATTTGCAAAGTGCTTGACAAAGACTTCTTTAGCGTTTATTCGGATATGCTATAGCCTTGCCCAATGTGGGCAGACTGCCCACATTGGGCAAGGCTGTTTTGAAATAATGATTGTACTTTTGCACTTAAGAAAGACTATTTTTAACAAGTAGAAAAGAGTCAATAAACAACTAAAACCTCGTAGTGTATAGGCTAACTACAATAAGATTATGAAGAAAAAATACCTTACAATTGCTAAAAGCTTGGGAATTGTTCTTCCCGTATGCCTGTTAGCTTCACCTGCTGATGCAAAAGCAGCTGACAATGTTAAGGCTGTCTTGATTAACGGAGTTGCTACTCTCAGTAGTCCTCAAAATCAATCAAATCCTATTAAGGAAAGAATTGTCCAATCTTTTAATGAGGAGCCACAAACCGCGCTTTTCCAAATAGACCACACCAATGTTCACACAAACTACACTATCTCTCATACAAATGTTCATACAAACTACAGGATTGATGGCAAACACACAGATCGACATTCTAACACTCCTTCAAAACACGTTAACGATCACTCAAATAGTGCGGTATGAACATTGAGAAGTTCAAATGTACATTGCGAGATAGTAACAATTTGTCGGTCATCTTCCAGTTGACCGACATTTGTGTATTATCTTGTAAGTATTGTTTTGCAAGAGGTGCACATAAAGGTGAAAACCCACAGATTTCTTATGACTTATTAGAAAAAGTCATATCGCAAGCTTTTGATACAAATCATGAGACTGCCTCTTTTGAGTGGACTGGAGGAGAGGCCCTGTTAATGGGTATGGATTTTTATAAATCGGTGAAGTCTTTGCAAGGAAAATATGCATCTAAACCTTTTTCAAACTATGTTCAAACAAGCGGTTTCCTCTTTGACAAAGGACTTATCGATTATCTTATTGACAATGGTTTTGTAGTTTCTATAACCATCGATGGAACAAAGCCTGTTCATAATGCCAATAGACCCGCTCAGAATTCCAAAAGTTCATTTGAACGGGTTATGGAGACTCGTGCGTATATAGCAGAGAAGCAAGGATATTGCGGCTTTATCAGCACAGTCACAAGGAATAACATAGGACACGAGAATGAAATCCTGGACTTTTTTAGTGAATTAGGTGTTAATTCATTTCACAGTAATCCTTATATATATTTTGACAAGAATGTCGTCAAGGACAAAGGTATTGCGTTAAGTAATCGGGACTATGCCTCGTATTTTATTTCGCAATTTAATGCGTGGTATGAACGAGGGAATGTCAAACCGATTCCTATAACAATTGATTATTTTATGAAAGGATTGAGCTCGAAGATGTCATCAAAACACACTCTTTGTGTTTTTGGATCGAGATGTCTCACTAACTTTATCGCCATAACTCCAAATGGGGATTGCTACAATTGCCCAAAATTCACTGGTCACGAAAATATGTGTTTGGGGAATCTGAACGATATGACTATTGGAAACATACTGGACATTGAACATAATGATAAGATGAACAAACTTGTCCATCAGCGATTAGAGGCTATAAATAAATGCGAATCTTCAAACTGCCGTTTTGCATATCTCTGTAATGGAGGATGTCCATATTACTCGTATATTGCAAGTGATGGAGAAAACATTAGCGAAAAAGACTGTTTGTGTGAAGGCAAAACCATTCTTATGGAATACCTCGACAGCGTCAAAGATGCTATAATTGAAGGTGCCTTGTAGTTGCTTTACTTATTGAAATATAAAATGAAGAAAACCGTATTTTTATGTTATGTCTGTTGTACTTTCTTTTTACAAGCACAAGAGATAATCAATTACTTTGAAGTGGGTGATAATATCGCCATACCTGTTACAATAAAAACTAATCTTGGAACCTTTCAAATATATGGTGGCGAGTCTATTAGAGGAGCCATAACAAGTTTGAGTGCATATGATGCAAACGGGGATTTGATTGTTCAAAACTCTTATTACAAATCCGAGTGGAATTCCACTCACACATATCACTATCGATACTATCGTTTCCTATCTGTGTATAACTCATCGTCACCCAACAATAATTCTTCCAGTTCCTCATCTTCCAACGATAATATGAGAAGAAGTGTTGAACAAACTACAGAGAGCGTAAAACGAGCGCAGAGTCAGTATATTGATTATGCGGCATCTCTGGCCGGAATAGAAATGAGGGGGTATCCCAACTTTCAGATAAGAGCAGGGGCATCACTTACATAT
>CAJOPP010000345.1 GCA_905236365.1 uncultured Lachnospiraceae bacterium | reverse complement strand
TAGGGCTTGCACTTACCGACATTTTGCGAGCGACATCATGGAGCCAAAGGCGACATGAAAAGCGAGCAAAGCGGCGGTAGGGCTTGCCAGCAGAAGCGGAACGGCGACAAAAATATGATAATAATTCATTTGGAGGATAACATGAACAATCAATTTTACGGAATATTACCGGATATCGTAGATGATATTATTGCAAATTATAATGAATCCGATTTACTACTTGGAAAAACCGAGAAAAAACTTCCGGTACGAAGTACAATCATTGATATTCTAAATGATCTCAGACGACTTTTATTTCCTGATTACTTCAATGCCGATCGGGTTGATATGAATAATGCAGTGTACTATACCGGACAAATCCTTTCCAATTTACACAAAAAATTACTACATCAGGTTGCATTGGCACTTGCCTATAACGATCAGATTCATTCTGCCGATTCACCGGAGATTCTGCAAAAATCGGAAGACATCTGCTGTAACTTTTTTAAGACTATTCCATTAATACAGCAAAAAATTTTCTTAGATGTCCAGGCTGGATATGACGGAGATCCTGCTGCTAAAAGCAAAGAACAAGTTGTCATCTCCTATCCGGGACTCTATGCAATTTTTGTTTACCGAATTGCACATGAACTATATAAGATGCACGTTCCGTTCATTCCTCGAACTATGACCGAATATGCTCACAGCAAAACCGGTATTGATATTAACGCAGGGGCAACTATCGGGCAATACTTTTTTATGGATCACGGAACCGGTATTGTAATCGGCGAAACAACTGTGATCGGCGACTATGTAAAACTCTATCAGGGTGTTACACTTGGTGCTTTAAGTACCCGTGGAGGTCAGCGTTTAGCAGGAGTAAAACGTCATCCGACCATCGGAGACCGGGTTACGATTTACTCTAATGCAACGATCCTTGGCGGCGAAACTGTAATTGGTAAAGATTCTGTAATCGGAGGTGGAGCCTTTATTACAAGCTCCATACCTGAAAAGACCCGTGTATCAGTCACACCACCGGAGCTGTCCATTAAAAATGACGTAAAGGCAACTCTGTCTGCAACAAATTATATCTATGAAATATAACAAAAAAGGAACGAAAGAACTATGGTTTTAGCATGTCAGAATATCTCGAAGGCATATGGCATTAACGAGATTCTAAATAACATCAACTTTCATATAGAAGCAAAAGAAAAACTTGCAATTGTCGGCATCAACGGTGCCGGCAAATCCACTTTACTTAAAATCATTATGCAGGAAGAAGAAGCGGATGAAGGCCGAATCATTATCGGAAAAGATATTTCCATCGGCTATCTTGCACAGCATCAGGATTCCTACTATGACAAAACTATTTATGAAGAACTGATCAGTGTGAAACAGGATGTCATTTCCCTTCAGAATCAGATGCGGCAGTTAGAACAGGATATGAAACATCTTGAAGGAGATGCCCTTACTTCTGCACTCGATCACTATACCCGAATGACTCATACCTTTGAGCAACAGGAAGGATATGCTTTCGAAAGTCAGGTGACAGGAATTTTAAAGGGATTAGGTTTTGATGAAAGCGACTTCCACCGTCCGGTAAATGAACTTTCCGGTGGACAGAAGACCCGTGTATCACTTGGTCGTCTTCTGCTTTCACGTCCCGATGTTATTCTGTTAGATGAGCCCACTAACCACTTAGATCTCAATAGCATTCGATGGTTAGAATCGTATTTGAGTAATTATGACGGAGCTGTTATCATCGTTTCCCACGACCGGTATTTCTTAGATAAAATCGTAACAAAGGTTGTAGAGATTGAAAACACTAAAAGCACAATTTATCATGGTAATTACAGCTATTACGCAACAAAACGTGAAGAAGTTCGACTATCCAAATATCGTGCTTACATGAATCAACAGGCCGAAATCAAACATCAGGAAGAAGTCATTGCCAAACTGAAACAGTTTAACCGTGAAAAATCCATCAAACGTGCCGAAAGCCGTGAGAAATTATTAAATAAGATGGAACGGTTAGAAAAGCCGCAAGAAGTGCATGATGAGATGCGTCTTGCTCTCACTCCGGATATAGAAAGCGGAAATGATGTCTTACTAGTTGATGGCCTGACAAAATCATACGGAGATCATACATTATTTACGAATATCCATATGGATATCAAGCGTGGAGAAAGAGTCGCCCTGATTGGTAATAACGGAACCGGCAAGACAACAATATTGAAAATTATCAATCAATTACTTCCAAAAGATGCCGGAAAAATCACCTTGGGTGCACAGGTTCACATCGGATATTACGATCAGGAACATCAGGTACTCCATCCCGAGAAAACAATCTTTGATGAATTGCATGATGCCTATCCGGATATGACCAATACCAAAATCCGTAATGTATTAGCTGCTTTTTTATTTACCGGAGAAGATGTTTTCAAAGAGATCAAGGATTTAAGCGGTGGAGAACGCGGCCGAGTCAGTTTGGCAAAACTTATGCTTTCCAATGCCAATTTCTTAATTTTAGATGAGCCTACCAACCACCTGGACATTACCTCAAAAGAAATATTGGAAAGTGCTCTAAAAAATTATACCGGAACCATACTTTATGTATCACATGACCGATATTTCATCAATCAGACTGCAACCAGAATTCTGGATCTGCAGGCAACTGGTATCACTTCCTATATCGGTAATTATGATTATTATATCGAACAGCAGTTAATATCCACTGCCCAGGCTGAAGAAAATGCAGTCACGGCAAAGAAAGAGACGGAAAACAAAAAAGACTGGAAACGTTCCAAAGAAGAACAGGCAAAGGAACGTAAACGACAAAATGATTTAAAGAAAGTCGAAGCTAGAATTGAAGAACTGGAACAATTCCTTTCTGATCTGGATGCTGAGATGCTACTTCCAGACGTTGCAACCGATGTTGCAAAACTGACAGATATCTCCAACAAACAGACAGAAGCAAACAAGGAATTAGAATGTCTTTATGAAGAGTGGGAATCCTTGTCCTAGTGCTGAGTTTTTTAATTAATTCGAATATAACGCAGAATGCTTTTTTTGATAGTGCAGTAAAAAAACGCAGGCATAGCGGGGTGCTAAACAGCCGGTGGCTGTTTGCTAAGCACCGACCGTAGTGAAACGAAGACATGTCGAGGCTTTTTGACCTGTGCTATTCGAGAAAGCAGTTTTCTGTCTTGTACCCATTTTTATTCTACAATCTCAATATACTCTTCCAATGCCAACTTCTTTTGTGTAATCTCTGTTGCCGCTTCTACTCCCACATATCGAAAATGCCATGATTCATACGAAAATCCGGTAATCTGTTCCTTCCCTTTGGGATATCGCAGAATAAACCCGTACTTATAACAATTTTTTTGCAACCAATGATTTTCCTTTGTATTTTCCTGACTCTCATCTAAATCCTGATTCCATTCTGCCACAATATCCACCGCAAGCCCTGTCTCATGCTCACTGTGTCCGGAAGGTGCAACCGTAAGTAAAGCGTCCTCTTCCGCCTCCTGTTCCGACATGCCTTCCCAGCAATTTTTCTGAATTTCTTCCTGCAACAAGCTCTCCTGTTTTTTCTTAGTCCGGTATCCGCTGACGACAAAAAACGAATTTCCCTC